>CAITUF010000319.1 GCA_903895475.1 uncultured Opitutia bacterium
CACTCCGACGCCCCGGTCGACATCCAGGAATTCATGGTCGTCCCCAGCGGCGCTAAGTCCTTCCGCGAAGCCCTGCGCATGGGCACGGAAATTTTCCACGCCCTGAAGAAGGTTCTCAAGGCTAAGGGCCTCTCGACTTCCGTCGGTGACGAAGGCGGTTTCGCTCCGAAGGTCGCCTCCAATGAAGCCGCCCTCGAAGCCATCGTCGAAGCTATCAAGGCCTCTGGCTACAAGCTCGGCTCCGAAGTCTTCCTCGCCCTCGACGTCGCCGCGACCGAGTTCTTCGACGAGAAGACCGGCAAGTACACCTTCCACAAGTCTGACAAGTCGAAGCGCAACTCTGAGGAGATGATTAAGTTCTACCAAGACCTGCAGAAGCGCTACCCAATCGTCTCGATTGAAGACGGCTTCTCCGAGGCCGATTGGAAGGGCTGGAAGTCTGCCACCGACGCGATGGGCGCCAACACCCAGCTCGTCGGCGATGACCTCTTCGTCACCAACACCGAGTTCCTCTCGCGCGGGATCAAGACCGAGACCGCCAACTCAATCCTCGTGAAGGTGAACCAGATTGGTTCCCTCACCGAGACCTTCGACGCCGTGGCCATGGCCCAGCGCGCTGGCTACTCCGCCATCATCTCGCACCGCTCCGGCGAAACAGAAGATGCGACGATCGCGGATATCGCCGTCGCCCTCAACGCTGGCCAGATCAAGACTGGTTCCCTTTGCCGCTCTGACCGCGTCGCTAAGTATAACCAGCTCCTCCGTATCGAAGAAGAGCTGGGCCAGCACGCGGTCTACGCCGGCAGCACGATGCGCTGGACGAAGTAACCCTTCGCTCAAGTGTTTGACTCAAGGGCCGCCTATTTAGGCGGCCCTTTTTATGGGCCTACTTAGAGGGGCTGGATTCTAGTCCGACGCTATTGATGGCGACGACTTGATAGCGGTTGGCGGCCTGCCCGGTCTTGTCCACGTAACGCATCTGGGCGAGCGGCAGTCCTGGCGTGTCGCCATAGCTCATGTTTTGGAAGAGGGGCCGGCCAAAGGAATTCGCAGGCTTTTCCGGGACACGTGCCACGGGTTGGCCGTCACGCAGAACAATGAACTGACGCAGGCCACTCTCGAGGTCGGCGTGCGCATCCCACGTCACCTCGACGCCCGTGGCGGTCGTTTTCGTGGCGACACTAAAGGGGGCCTCCGGCGGCGTGGTGTCGGACGTTGCCCCAGTCTTCACGTATTCAGTCCATGCCTTGGCGAAGGCGGCATTGGGTAGCCAATTGGCTTCCGCGGCGTTGCCCTTGTAATCGGCGGCTGGCCCGGCGGCGTCTCCCAGCAAGGGCGCGAGCCAGGCTTGGCTTTGATCAATCTTGCGGAGCGTGTTGCCGGATTCCGATAGACGCAGGCCCAGGCAGGCATCGAAGAACGCGAGGGCAGCGTAGCGCTGGTCGCCGCATTGGTGCGAGGTCAGGGGGTCTGGGGCGAAACCGATGGGCGCACCTTTCGCACGATAGGCTTTGAACATCGCCAGCGTCCCGGTCCAAGCGCCGTTGAAACGCTTGTCGCCGTTTTCTTTGGCGCCCGGATTGGCCATCATCGGGATTTCATAGGCCGCGGGGGGTAGTTCGACGAACGGGACTTGCCCGACGAGTTTAGGGTCATCGGTCTTTTGCCATGCACTATAGGCCGTGCCGGAGCGGAACCAGATGGCGACGATGCGTTCGGGGTACTTCGCCTGCAGGATGCTGGACCAGAACCCCCCGCCGCTATGGCCCCAGAGGCACCAGGGGGCGCTCGCGAGCTCGGGGTGACCCGAGCGCTGGGCCAGGTCGTCCAAGGCCTTCAGGAAGACGCGTTCGGAGCCATTCCGCGGGTCGCACCAGAGTCGGCAGTTGGCAGCTTCGGGTTGATGAATGACGGGTCCAAGTAGGGCACAGTTCCACTTGCGGGCCAGCGCTTGCCAGTGGAGGTCATCGGCCGCGGTGACGGCGCTTTTATTGGAGCCCTCGCCGCAACCGTGTTGATGGACGATGACGCCACGGATGGTCTTCACCCCTTCGGGAATCCAGAGGTTGTAGGTCGTGGGAAAGCCGAACCCGCTCGGGAGAGATGAGATCGGGTAATCGACACTGAATTTCTGGCCATCAGCGAGGAGGGCCAAGGGAGCCAGGAGGAAGGCGAGCAGGGGGCGCATATCGGTAAGTTGGTCTGAAAACCTTCGGCGGGCAAGGGCTTGCCGTGGGCAGTCCTGCGGGCAAAGTGGGTTCGTGCTTCGCCCCCTCGCGCTCTGCTTCTTTGCCCTCGTGGCCGCCGCGGCCGAGCCAGCGGTGGAACGGCTGTTTGTCTTAGGTGATTGG
>CAITUF010000320.1 GCA_903895475.1 uncultured Opitutia bacterium
ATCGTCGCCCGCGTGCTGCTCATCCTCGGCTAAGCCATGGAGGCGGTCGCGCTGCGGGAACGCCTGCGGGCCGAAGCTCTAGCGATGGGGTTCGATGTGTTCGGCGTTGCGCCCGTCCACGCCGATGTTCGCGCTGATTATTTTCGCCAGTGGATTGCGGACGGTATGCACGGCGACATGGACTGGCTGGCAAAGAACCCGGACCGCCGGACCGACGCCACGCGCGTACTCCCTGAGGCCCGGAGTATCATCGTGGTCGGGTTGAATTATTATCAACCCCATCCGCCCGCGGCCTACCGCATTGCGAAATATGCCCTCGGGGCCGACTACCACGACGTGATGCTCCGCCGGTTGAAGAAGTTGTGTGGCGTGATGCGCACTCTCGGCGGCGACCAGAAGCCCTACGTCGATACCGGGCCTGTCTTGGAGAAGCCGCTTGCTGCGGAAGCCGGCTTGGGCTGGCAAGGGAAGAGCACCATCCTATTGCAACGTGGGTTTGGAACGTGGTTATTTCTCGGCGTCATCCTGACGACGCTAGAGCTCGAGCCTTCCCAGAAGGAGGCCGACCGCTGCGGTACCTGCACGCGCTGTATCGATGCTTGCCCGACCGCCGCCATCGTCGCGCCTTATCAATTGGATGCCCGCCGCTGCTTGGCCTATCTGACTATTGAGCACGACGGGCCCATCCCAGAAGAATTCCGTCGGCCCCTCGGGAATCGTGTCTTTGGGTGCGACGAATGCCTCGATGTCTGCCCTTGGAATCGTTGGGCCAAAGCCACCCAGGAAGCCCGCTTCGCCCCACGGGCCTTGCCCGTGTTGCGTGAGACCTTGGCCTGGACGGAAGAGCAGTTCGTCGAACATTTCCGCGGGACGCCAGTCAAGCGGTTGGGGCTCCGGCGCTGGCAGCGCAATGCCCTCACGGTGATCGGCAATACGGGAACCGGCGATGACTTGCTGGCGGTCCGTGCCTTGCTGGGCCACACCGACCCGATGGTCGCTGAGCATGCCGTCTGGGCGGAGCGAGAATTGGTCGCTCGGCTGTGAACCTCCCTTGTTGCTTCAGGCGGTCGGCTTGTCCTAAGTTGTCCGCGTGACGCTCGCCCAAGCCTATTACGCCCTCGCCGCCTTTCTTTACCTAGGTGGCTGGTTGATCTTCAGCGGTTCGCCGCTGCTGGTCTCGTTCCGCCGCGACCGCACGGCGACGCTCGTGCTGCTGGCCCTCGCGGTGGGTTGGTTTGCTTGGCAACTCTACACGATGCCCGATCCCGACCTCGCGGGGCTACCCCGTAATATCGTGATGATCGTCTTCGTGGGTGCGAGCTTGCTGACCTATATCTACATGCCGGACTTCCTGTCCGTCCGTTGCCTCGCGGTGCTTATGTTATTTTTGGCGCGCCTGACGCTCGATGCCGGCTACCGTCAGTTACCCTATAGCCTCCTCGATGCCTCGGTATCTTACGGTATCTTGGTGCTCTTTGGTTTCTGGTGGGCCTCGTCGCCGGTCGCCTTCAACCAACACTGCGACTGGGTCCTCGCCTCGCCGACGCGTCGTAAGCTCGTGGGCGGCCTCGCGCTCGGCCTGGGTTTGGCTTGCCACTACCACCCGACCAGCCTCGCGTGAGTCGTCCTTTGCTCATCGTGGTCTCAGGTCCCGCCGGGAGCGGGAAGACGACCCTGTGTAGCCGCCTGACCGATGCCTACCCGCAGGCCATCCGGCGCGTAATCACCTGCACCACGCGAGCACCCCGCGCGGGTGAAGTCGACGGAGTGGATTACCATTTCTTGGCCCGCGCCGAATTCGAAAAGCAAATCGCCGCTGGGGTCTTCCTCGAGCACGCCACGGTGCACGGCAACCTCTACGGCCCGCGCGCCAAGGATGTCGCGGCCCATCTCGATGCAGGCTTTGATGCGCTCTTGAACGTCGACGTCCAAGGCGCTGCGACCATCCGGGCCCAAGCGGCTTCTAACCCGCGCCTCGCCGCCGCCTTGGTGACGGTTTTCGTCCGCGTCCTCGACCAGGTCGAACTACGCCGCCGTCTGACGGGCCGCGGCACCGACCCCGCCGACGAGATTGACCGTCGCGTTAAGGCCGCGGAGTGGGAATTGAGCCACGCCGGCGAATACCAGCACGTCATTGAGAGTGGTAGCCGCGAGGCGGACTTCACCGCACTCAATAGCATCTACCAAGGAGAAAAGGGGCGACACGCATGATGGCTAAATCCGAAATCGCCGCCGTCCTCGACGAGATTGCGACGCTGTTAGAGTTGATGGGCGAAAACCCGTTTAAGATCCGTGCCTATTCAGCGGGAGCCCGAACACTGGAATCGCTCACCGACGATTTAGGCGAGTTGATCGCCACGAACAAATTGGAAGAAATCCCCGGCATGGGGGAAGCGCTGGTCGATAAGATCACTACGCTCCATCGCGACGGGGTCCTGCCGTTTCACCAGAAGCTGAAGGCGAGTATTCCGCCTGGCTTACTGGAAGTTATTCAAATTCCTGGTCTCGGGCCGAAGAAGGTTCGCGCCCTCTGGACGCTACTAAACATCGACGACCTCGCTAAGCTCGAGGCGGCTTGCACCAGCGGCGCCGTCGCGGAGCTCAAGGGTTTTGGCGAAAAGACCCAGGTAAAAATCCTCGAGGGCATCAAGAACCGCGTTGCCTACGGCAAGCGCCACCGCTGGTACGAAGCGGCCGAAGTGGCCGAACCCATCCTGGCCGGTTTGCGTGCCCTCCCGCAGACGCAGCGTGCCGAATCGGCTGGTTCGCTCCGCCGCTCGCGCGAGACCGTCGGCGACTTAGACTTCCTCGTGGCCTCATCTGACCCCGCCATAATCATGGCTTGGTTCGTGGCTTATCCTGGCGTGAAGGAGGTCACCGCCCACGGCGAAACCAAATCCAGCGTGCGTTTTGAAAGCGGCCTGCAGGCAGACTTGCGCGTCGTGCCTCTTGAACAGTTCTATTTTGCGCTCCACCACTTCACTGGCTCCAAGGAGCATAATGTGGCCATGCGCCACCGCGCGTTGTCGCGCGGGTTAAGTATGAGCGAGTGGGGTTTCAAGTCCCTCGAAGGTGGTCCGGCGGTCGCACCGGGCGCCAAGGATGAAGCCGAAGTCTTTGCCGCGCTCGGCTTGCCGTGGATCCCGCCTGAACTCCGCGAAGGTAACGGCGAGATCGAAGCGGGCGAGAAGGGGCAGTTGCCCTCGCTTGTCGAGTTCACCGACCTCCGTGGCGTCTTCCATAATCACACCACCGAATCCGACGGTGATCACACCTTAGAGCAGATGGCCGCGGCAGCGGAGAAGCTCGGGTGGGACTACCTCGGCATCTCCGATCACTCGAAGTCCAGCTTCCAGGCCCGCGGCCTCGATGAAGAGCGGCTCGGTCGCCAGCTCGAAGCGGTGGCGAAGCTCAATGCCTCCGGCCGCTTCAAGGTTCGTGTCCTCACCGGCAGTGAAGTCGATATTCTCGGCGAAGGGGAACTCGATTTTGCGAACGACGTCCTCGCCCAACTCGATTTCGTCGTGGCCTCGGTCCATAATCGGTTTGGCCTCGACCGCGACGCGCAGACAGCCCGCATCATCAAAGCCATCGAGAATGAGCACGTGGATATGGTCGGTCACCTCACCGGTCGCCTCTTGAATAAGCGCGAGCCGTACGAACTCGATATTGCCAAGGTCATCGACGCGGCGGCGGCGAACGATACCATCATCGAACTAAACGCGAACCCATGGCGCCTCGATATGGATTGGCGCTGGTGGCGACGGGCGGCGGAGAAGGGCGTCCTGACGTCCATTAATCCCGACGCCCACGATATTGAACAGTTAGCTTTTGCCGCCCATGGTGTGCGCATTGCCCGCAAGGGCTGGCTGACCAAGGAGCAGGTGCTGAACACGCGTTCCTTGGCGGAGGTCTTGAAGTGGCTGGGCCGCTAACGGCGGGTTACGGCTCGCCCTGTCGGGGGTTGCTCTCCTATTAGAGAGGCATGCTGCACGACAAACGCCGCCTCCTCCTCATCGCGGGCCCTTGCTCCCTCGAATCCGAGTCCAACTGCCGGACCGTGGCCACTGAGTTAAAGGCCCTCGCCGCGAAGCACCCGGAGCTGAACATTATTTTTAAAGGCTCTTACGATAAGGCCAACCGTACCTCCCTCTCGGGTGATCGTGGTCCCGGCATGCAGGCGGGGCTCGAACTGCTCGCGATGGTGAAAAAAGATTTCGGCTTCAACGTCCTCACCGACATTCATGGACCCGACCAATGCGAAGCGGTCGGCAAAGTCGTCGACGTGCTGCAGGTGCCGGCCTTCATGTGCCGTCAGACTGATCTCCTCGTAGCTGCCGCCAAGACTGGCAAGGTCGTCAACGTGAAGAAGGGCCAGTTCCTCTCGCCGTTTGAAATGCGCTTCGTCGTGGATAAGCTCGAAGGTGCCCAGGCCGCCGAGATTTGGC
>CAITUF010000321.1 GCA_903895475.1 uncultured Opitutia bacterium
ACACGATCAACGCCCTCCAGACAGCCACCGCTGCTTGGGAACTGGCTGCCCAGAAGCTGAGCGAAGCGGAAGGAGCGTAAGGCGAAGCCCGAGGGCTTCGCTTGCAAAAGTGCCAATCGCGCGTTGCGCTTTGCAAAAGTGAAAACGTGGCAGCAGCCCACGCCCATTAATACAGGCTACTAAGTGGCCGTTTATTAACTTTTGCACCTTTGCACCGATGCACTTTTGCACGGAATGGCGACTTTGTCGGCATTCCTTTCTGGCTCTGAGGGAACCCTTCCCTTAGACCCCTGTCCTTACCTCACACCCCCATGCGCCTACTCCCCCGTATCTTGTCAGTCTTAGCCGCTTTGGCCCTGACCGTCCCCGCCGCGTTCGGCCATTCCGCCGGTGAAGAAATGTCCAAGGCTGCCAACGCCTTCCTCGGCTCCCTCGACGACGCCCAACGCGCCAAGGCGACCTTCGCCTTCGAGAATGCGGAGCGGACCAACTGGATTTTCGTACCGGCCGTCCGTAAGGGTCTGCCGATTAAAGAAATGAATCCCGGCCAGCGCCACTTCGCTCAGGCCCTGCTCTCCGTCTCCCTTAGCCAGCGCGGCCACATGAAGGTCGAGTCCATCATGGCCCTCGAGTACTTACTCTTCGTCATCGAAGAAGGTAAGGGTGCGAACAAGCGCGACGCCGAGAACTACTTCGTGTCCATCTTTGGCCAACCGGCCGCCAAGGGCACCTGGGGCTTCCGCTGGGAAGGCCATCACTGCTCGCAGAACTTCACCATCGTCGATGGCGAGCTCGTCGGCTCGACGCCTTCGTTCCTCGGCACAAACCCGGGCCAAGTCCAGAAGACGACCAAGCACGTCGGTGCAGAGAACCCTGGCCTCGTGGGCTTTGAACTCCTCGACAAGGAAGACAGCCTCGGCCGCCAACTCGCCGCGTCCCTCTCCGCTGAACAGCGCAAGGTCGCGTTCCTTCCTGGCAAGGTCCCGACCGACGTCATCACCGGCAACAAGCAGAAGGCCGACGGTATCCTAAAGCACAAGGGCATCGCCCTGTCCGCCCTCAACCCTGAGCAAAAGAAACTCATTGGCCTCATCATCTATGAATACGTGGGCCGGGCTCGCGATGACTTCGCTGCCAAGGAGTTCGTCGAGATTTCCAAGCTGCCAGAAGATCAGATTTTCTTCGCTTGGGCTGGCGGCACGGAAGTCGGGCAGGGCCACTACTACAGCATCCAAGGCCCGACCTTCCTCATGGAACTGGACAACACCCAGAACGACGCGAACCACGTGCACGCCACCTGGCGCGACCTAAAGAAAGACTTCGGCTACGACCCGCTCGCGCAGCACCTCAAGGAAGCGCACGGCAAATAAGCGGCAATCCGAACCCCAATAAAGAACCCCGGACCTCCGGGGTTCTTGGTTGGGGCAGGGACCGCACCACGTGAGGTCCTAATTACCTCCAAGGTAGGGGCGCGACTGCGTCGCGTCCGTCCGCTGAGCCTACGTCATTCTTATGCATTGGGTAGGGGCAAGGCTTCGCCTTGCACTCCACCGCAGGAGGGCGCGGCAAAGCCACGCCCCTACCTCACACCCGGTTCCTGGTCCCCCTTTTCCATCCCCCCAACCCCTATCCCCTATTCACTTCATCCCCTTCCAGGCTTCCATCGTTTCCTTCAGAAGTTTATCCGGGTCCATCTTAATGCCAAAACCTTGGAAGCCGAAGGGACCACGGTAGCCGGCAGTGCGGGCGTTCGCGACGAAGGCTTTGACATCGTACGTGCCTCGACCGAGGGGCTGGATTAATTTATCCCAACCGAGCTTACGCGTATCGCCCGTATCGGCGCCGTTAATGGTGATGAAGTTCAGACGGGGCAAGGCGGCCTTAATCACCGGGAGTGGATCGCGCTCAGAACCTTCGACCTTGAGCCAATGGCAAAGATTAAAGGTCACGCCGAGTTCGGGGTCGTCGACCGCGTTCGCAACGCGCAAACAAGTGTCCACGCTCTCAGCCCAGAAGCCCGCATGGGGGTAGAGTGAAATCTTCACGTGCTTAGCCTTCGCCAGCACCAACGCCTTCTTCAGTGCAGGCACCACGATCGTATCGGCATAAGTCGGGCCTGCCTTGATCCCAGCGGGCAACTGCACCTGCTGGATACCCAACCACAGGGTCGTATTCAGCCCCTCGAGCGCCGCGATCGCCTGAACCAGGTCAGCCGGGAGTTCGGCGGCTCCGTGGGAAAACTTCGTCACGTGGTAGGCATTCGTAAACGCCACCTTTCGCTTAGCGAGTTCGGCGGCGTAGGCCTTGGCCGTGTCGGGACGGCCCCCGAAACCAGCGTAGCCCAGTTCGGATAAGAGCTGCGCGCACTCCTCGGGCTTACCGCGAGCGGCGGTGTCCATCGCGAAGAAAGGCGGTGGCTCCGCGGCGCAGACCGACGAAACCATGAGCAAGAAACCTAAGAGCATCTTCATGCCCCAATCATCCCTGTCGTCCCACAGTCCGCAAGTTTGTATCGGGAGAGGACCGCTCGGAGTACAGAGTACGGATTTCAGAGTATAGAGATAAAGGGGACCAGGAACTGGAGGGATACGATTAGGACCGGGACTGCGTCGCTGGTATCGAGGTAGGGGCAAGGCTTCGCCTTGCACTCGCAACAGGAGGACGCGGTAAAGCCACGCCCCTACCTGTTTCTGCGCCGTCGCTTCCTCGCTTCAGGTTTGCACCTTTGCACAGGCCGTAGGCCGATTGGCACGTTTGCACTGCATGCCATCCCCTCCATACCTCCCCTCACCTCCCGCATGCCCGCAAATAAGCATCCAATTCACCCAGTCTCAGGTCCTGCCACCGATCTGACTCCAGACGCGATACCGTCGATTGGGTGACGCCCATGCGCTTGGCGACTTCGGACTGAGTTAGGCCCGCTGCTTGGCGGCGCGCCTCCAGTATGGCCGTAAAGTCCGTCTCTGCCGTCTTCTGGCGCAAACCAGCCACAGACTTTGCGGAATAGCCTAAATCGGCCGCGAGAGCGAAGACGTCGCGATACGTGCGCACCTTGGAATGCTTAATCCTCATCACCCGACTTAAAGCCCATCACCCAATGGTGGCAATATGCAATATCTGCATATTGGCTAGGTTTATCCCCTATACGCAAAAGCCAGACAATCTGCTCTTCTTCATCCAACCAAAGGTAGAGCCGTAATTGAGTTAGACTGGCTCGCGAACCCTGATCAACCGCCAAGACCCCCTTGCCTTCCACATGAACCCAGCCGGGCAGACCAAACCCCGGGCCAAGCAAGGGGTTATTCAGCCATCGGTCCAAGAAGTTCTGCAATCGTGCCCAAGTCGCGTCGCACGCATCGGGATAGCGTTTACGGCAACGCCGAAAGCCTTTCTCGAACCCATCCGACATCGCAACAGTCCAGTCCTCGTGCATACACCCAGCGTCACCCCTCACTCCATCCGCTCAACGCAAGGCATTACCTGAATAGTTCATCCTGTATCGAGGTAGGGTTGGCACTGCGTGCCAACCTAGCAGCGGCAGACCTAGGTCAGCACGCAGTGCTGACCCTACCTCATGTACACTCCACCCCGCGCTCCCGCAGTTCCGCAAAGAACGCTTCTGGGTCGGGCGGCGTGATGATGAAATTCTTAATCCAGCCGGTGCGGCGGCGGAGGCAGATGACCTTCTGCCGGTCCAGCGACGAGGTGTAGTGCTCATTCCACAACGGACAGCTTCGATCGGCACAGGCGATGTCGGCTAGCGCGACCTTGCGTACAGTGCATCCATACACGAGCACACGGACATGGGCGTCATCTACCCGAAAGGTCATGCCCCAAAAGACCGCATGAATCACGAGGGCCAACACCACGACAACGGCCAGCAAAGGGAGCAGGTGCAGGAAGACGGCCATATCTATGCAAGGACACTGCCACCTAGCCGGACGACTTCAACCCATGATGGGCCCAAGAAGTAGGGCTTCTGCGTGGAATTGGTGACTCCAGTCGGCCCTTCCCTCTTGCGGAGGTCTCGCCGTCCGTTTGGATGGACGCATGGCCCGCTCGCCGAAATTCGCCAACACGAACGCGCTCTGGTCGGCCGTCGGGGTCCGCACGTTGGCCAACCTCGGCCTACGCCACGTCGTCATCTCACCCGGCTCACGCTCGACGCCGCTCGCTTTCGCTTTCGCGGAAAACCCTGGGATCGGAACGACCGTCGCACTGGACGAGCGTTCGGCAGGCTTCATCGCGCTCGGCCTCGCCAAGGCCACCCGCGAACCCGTCGCGTTGCTCTGCACTTCCGGCACCGCCGGCGCTAACTACTTGCCCGCGGTCATCGAGGCCCGCCTCTCGGCCACACCGCTGCTCGTGCTCACCGCCGACCGACCTCCGGAACTCCGCGATTGCCACTCGGGGCAGACGATTACCCAAAACGGGCTCTTCGGCGGATTCCCAGTCTGGGCGACCGAGGCCGCCGTGCCATCGACCGACCTCAACCTACTTCGCTTTTGGCGGCAGCTGCTAGTCGACGCCTGGCAGCGTGCCCAGGGCCCCCTAGCCGGGCCTGTGCACCTCAATTTGCCCTTCCGTGACCCTCTACCGCCCTCAGAGCCTGAAAAGGGCTACAAGGCGCCCACCGGGTTCGATTTAGAGGCCTTCACCACCCTCCCGGTCTGCGCCCAGGTGGATTCTCTCCTTACCCCTGCCTCGGTTGCGGACTTGCTGCCCAAGACCGAACGCGGGGTCATCGTGGTCGGACCTCACGCCCCCGCCGATCGCCAAGAGTTCGCTGATGCGTTGCTGGAACTCTCCCACCTGACGGGTTGGCCGGTCCTCGCCGATGGAGCTGGTACCGTCCGCGGTGATCTCGCCGGTAGCGGCCGTCTAGTTTCGGCCTACGACCTCATCCTTCGCGACCCCAAGTTAGCCCAAGCACTGCGACCGACCGCAGCTATCTTCGTCGGCCCACTCCCGACCAGTAAAGTACTGCGCGCTTGGCTCAAGGACTCCGACGTCGTCGCCCTACAAGTGAACCGCGCCGGTGAGAACGTCGATCCGACACACGGACGGTGGACACGCCTCGACGGCACGCTCACCCCGAGCGGTGAACATGCGAAGGCGACCGACAACGCTCGGCTCTCCGCTTGGTCCAAGGCGCAGAAGGCCGCCCGCGCGAAACTCGAACGCATCGCCCGTGTCGACTGGAACTTTGAAGGACGCATCGTGACGCTGCTCGAAGAAGCCCTCGGGCCCGATGATCGACTCTTCATCGGCAGCAGTATGCCGGTACGTGACCTCGAGTGGTTCTACCACCCACCCGGCCCTGGCCCCGAAGTCCTTTGTAACCGCGGCGCCAATGGCATCGATGGCACCGTCTCGACTGCACTCGGCGCTTCGCTTGACGGTAAGCGTACGGTGCTCCTCTGCGGCGACCTGACGTTCCTCCACGACAGCAATGCCCTGCTCTCCGCCTATGGCCACACGGGCGACCTCACCGTCGTGGTCGTGAACAACCAAGGCGGCGGGATCTTTAATCACCTTGCCATCGCGAAAGAAACGAAGCGCTTTGAGCAACTCTGGGGCACTCCACAGGCCGCCGACCTCGGCAAGCTCTGCGCTGCCCACGGCGTCCGCCATGACCACGCTGAGACTTGGACCGCCCTAGCCCGCCAGCTGGAACGCCGCGGTAAAGGCGTCCGCGTCATCGAATTCCGCACCGACCGCGAAGCCGACGCCGCCTGGCGCCTGAAGTCCTTCCGCTAAGTCCGGCGCAAATCATTATCGGGTCAGAGCGGGCCATGCGGGAGCAGCATGGGCCGAATCTTCATGGAATTAATCCTAAAAGGGTTAAATACACCCCCTTAACGGGATAATAATATTAACAGTTAACTGTATTAATACCTTGACATTTAACTGTTAGTTATGCTAGTGTATCTACATCAGCCGCCTACCGGGCGGTGCGGAACTCCACCCAGAGCGTGGACTCTTCACCCCCCATGAAACGGCAGTGCTCATTGAAAGTTGAGTTAGTTTTTCGTCGTTCCCGGGTCATCTGACCCGGAACTCCAAGGGGCCGGCAACGGCACCTTTTGTTACCAGGTACCGCCCTGGTTCATCAATGCGGTCCACGAACCTAGCACCCTCGTGGCCCCCCTTTCTAAAATTATGAAAACCAAAAAAAACATGGAGGTGTTTGACGATGAATAAGCAGAGAGTGAGGGAGCTGCGCCGGCTCCGTAATCAGGCGTTCACCGAGGTCATGCACTGGGATGCCCAGCTCGACCTCGCGAAGGCGGATGCCATCGCCGCCGAGCGACGTCTCGGTAAATTCCTAGCCGGACTGAACGCGCTCGAGAACCTCTGGCGCCGCATCGAAGCCGACGACTTCATCGCGGCGCACCGCCAGCGCATCGCCGCAGCCTATGCCCGCAAGGACGAGGCCTGGCGGATGCTGGTGAAAGCCAAGGAGCAGGAAGCCGCCATCTATGCGATCCACGCGAAGGAACGCCTTGATGACCTCCGCTTCCTATGGGAGAGCGAGCGACGCAAATGGGAATTGTAAGGGCCGCACAATTCTACGCGTAAAAGCCGGCCGGGGGATAAATTACCAGTGGTGACTGGTTCAACAAACACCCGATTGGCGAATCGTTACTTCGCCCGTGCCTAGGCCGCAACGGATCAAGTCAGTGAGGTTGGAGCAGTCCTCATAGGGGCCCTAGGAAAGCTAACGTTATCACCAACCAAGATGCGATAATCGGGGCGGACGACAATGCCACGGGGCAATCCCTGGAGTCTAAGCAGTCCGATTAACCCGCGAGCCGTGCCAGCTGATCACGTTGCGGGACCGAAAGCACGTCACCTTTCCCAAAATACAACCATGAGAAAACTCGAACGGATCACCTCCGCAAAGGTGTACCAGGCAGTCCGCAAGGCCATGCCGAAGCCGACCCGGGCTTTCCGCTCTAGGGTCGTGTTCAAAGCCTCCAGCCGCAAGGTCTGGAAGCAGGAACTCGAGTGAGTCCCTGAACACCCAGAACCTTGTCGGGCCGCCGGCGACGGCGCCCTTTTTACTTTAGATCACGAGCTGGAGCGTAAAACCTCCCGCCGAACACGACAGCAAGCTACCTATGAAATAGCCTTGGGTAAGAGGCCCTCCCCTGTGGGGAGTTTGGTAGTTGTGCAAATGAGGCCTCCGGTACGCCGAAGGTGTCCAAGCGTAAGCCTGGGCACAGCTCGTGATCCCCTTTATGAACCCCACCAGGAGAGCTAGGGCCCCGGTCGGACCGGGTTAACAACCGTAATTTTAGATCACGAGCTGGACGTAAAGAATCCTGCCGAACACGACAGCAAGCTACCAATGCGATTAATCATCCGGGCAAGGATGTCCCTGGCTGGACCGGGGTCGGTAGTTGTGCAAATGAGGCCTCCGGTACGCCGAAAGGGTCCAGGTGCCAGGCGTAAGCCTGGCGATGTAATCCTGGGCCCAGCTCGTGATCCCCTTTATGAACCCACGATATATAGGACTATACCGCATGCTGCAGAGAGGCATGCGGGGTAACGACTGCAATACGGTGCTCTGCTACAAGCAGTTGACCACCGAAGTACTCCAGAAGGCAGGATATAAGGTAACCCGCAACACCAGCTGGGTGAAACTTAGCGAAGCGCTGCGGAACTTTGCGCCCGGATGCGACGAGTCAGTTCCTCAGCCAGCAATCTGCTATGACGACCAGCGAATCATAGACTACATGTCCGGTCAGGCCAAGGACACTTGCCGGGAAGAGTTCATCCACCTGCATGCCCTGACGTTCCGCCGGCTGCGTGACCTAGGCTACTTGGAGATTCATGCTCGCAGCTCCGGTCCAATCCTGGCCACGACCTTGAGGTCCTGCCTGCTGGGCTCGGTGGTGGGTAAGAGCAACGACCACGATGTACTCGCATTCCGGTCGTACATCCTCACCACCTTGGCAAAGGACGCCAAGGCCGGCCGCAAGGCCCGGAAGGAAGCTGAGCTGGACCCTTTGGCCGACGAACATCGGAAGGAGGCCAAGCGCATGTTGGGCAGGGTTGGCGTAGCCGGGGTCGAGACGGCGACGGCTCGCCGGTTACGTAACCTGTTCTACCACCACTTCCCTTCCTACATGTGGTCCATCCAAGACTACCCGCCCTTCACGCTCGACGACGACATGATGACCTGGCCGTGGATTCTCCGGAAGGGGAAGGATAGCTGGAAGGTGTAATCTCCAGTCGGGAAACTAACTCAACCTACGGGCAACTACCGTAGGCCTAGAAATAGGTCTTCAGCGATTCGGCCTCCTCGACGGAGAGCGGCGTGTCCCCTGTGGCCATGGCTACGGAGGGTAGGAAACACTGATGCTCGGGCGGCAGCACGCGGAAACCATGGCGTTCGTAGACGGACGGC
>CAITUF010000322.1 GCA_903895475.1 uncultured Opitutia bacterium
CCATACCGGACGGGAACCCTCGCTCTCCTTCGAGGTGGCCGGACCTAATTTCCCCCGCCAGGCCATCGCCTCCGCACTCCTCTCGGTCTCCGAAAAACCCATCCCCGCATTTAGCCGTCCAATCGTCGACGCCCAATTAGCCAGCTCGGGTCGCCAGAAGTTCTCGCAACTCGGTTGCGTGAGTTGCCATAATGACGTCGGTGCGCCTGCGAGCGCCCCAGCGGTGGCATTAACGATGGCGGATGTGACGCATGGCTGCCTAGACCCCCAATCCACTAGTGGGGCGCGCTTTGACCTTTCCGCCGAACAGGTGTCATGGATTCATGCCGCCCTCAAGCAAGGTTTCGCAACGGCACTGACGCCCGAGCAGACGCTCCACACTGAACTGACACGCTTCAATTGCATCGCCTGCCACGATCGCCGGGGCCTTGGCGGCATCGCGCCAGAGCGTAACGCCCTCTTCACGAGCACCGCCCCTGCCCTCGGTGACCAAGGCCGCTTGCCGCCACCGCTCTCAGACGTCGGTGCTAAGTTGACGACGGCCGGACTCGAAGGCGCCCTGCTCCAAGGCCAACGCCCTCGACCCTATGTTGAAACGGTGATGCCACAGTTCGGCGAAGCCAACGTGCGGCCGCTCATCCCGCTCTTCGGCCAGGTGGATAAGCTCGAGGCATGCGTGCTACCGACGGTTGGTAATATTCAGGAATCCAAGAACGCTGGCTATGAAATGATTGGTGAAAAGGGTTTCAGTTGCATCGCTTGCCATAATTTTAACGGCCAGAAGTCTGGAGGAGCTGGGGCGCTCGATTTGGTCAACACGACGACGCGCCTCCAGAAGAACTGGTTCCACCTCTACATGCGTTCGCCACAACGCTTCCACCCCGGCATCATCATGCCAAGCTACTGGCCCGGCGGTCAGTCCCTCCGTCCTGATGTATTGAGCGGCGATGCTGCCCAACAGATTGAAGCGCTCTGGACCTACCTCGAAGGCGGCACTCGGGCCAAGAACCCGATTGGGCTTTCCCGTCAGTCCAAAGAAATCCGCGTGACCGACGTCGCCGAGATGGCCCGCGGCCGCAGTAGCATCGGCTACCGTGGAGTCGCCGTCGGCTATCCCGGCCGCATCAGCCTCGGCTTCGATTCGGAGGAGATGTCACTCCGCCAGCTCTGGAAGGGCGAATTCGCGAATGTCGACCTCGGCTCCTTCCAGCCCCGTGCCTTAGACTCGATGGTCGCCTTCCCTGCTGGGGTCCCCTTCCATCGCCTCAAGTCGTTGGACGATAATTGGCCAGCCAAGGGCAAGACGACCTACGGCTTCCCTCAGAACTTGGGCTATCAGTTCCGTGGCTATGACCTGGATGCCCAGCGTCGTCCGACCTTCCACTACGAGTACGGCGACGTGAAAGTGGATGACTTCTTCGAAGACCTCACCACCAAGGACGGCCAGACGTTCTTCCGTCGCACCATTCGGTTCACGGCTCCCGCTAACACCGCACCGTTCTTCTTCCGCGCCGCCTGCGGCACCAAGGTCGTGGCCACCGGACAACAAGCCTACCAAGCAGATAAATTAACCGTCCGCGTGCTCGGCACACAGGCGGGCCAAGTCCGCGAAGGCGAACTCCTCCTGCCGCTGAACCTACCAGCTGGCACCTCCACCCTCATCCTCGAATACCAATGGTAACGCGCCGTCACTGCCTCGCCCTTACGGCCCTCGCCCTCGCCCCTCTGGCTTTCGCCGAGGACCTCGGCGCCATGTGGGGAACCGCCGCCGAGGAGGCGAAATATTATCCCATCGTGGATATCCCCATCCCCTCGACGATACCCATGCGTCCAGGTGGCTTGGAAGTCCTCCCTGATGGTCGCCTCGCCGTGGGCACACGCCGCGGGGATATCGACTTCATCGACGGCGCGTTCGCTTCGCCCCCCAAGCCGACCTACCACCTCTTCGCGACCGGCCAGGACGAAATCTTCTCCTTGGCGTGGCGCGATGGTGCGATGTTGGCGACGTCCTTCGGCGAGGTCACGCGCATCCGCGATCTCAACGGTGATGGCGTGGCTGATCGTTATGAGACGCTCTCGAATAACTGGGGCTACGCCGAGGGCCATGAATTTGCCTTCGCCTCCAAGCCTGACCCCGAAGGCAATGTGTGGGTCGCGCTAGGCCTCAGCGGTTCCTATAATTCCAACAACCTCTTTCGCGGCTGGGCCGTCAAAGTCACCCCCACTGGCCAGATGATTCCGGTCTGCAGCGGCCTGCGCAGCCCCGGGGGCATTGCCGCTAATGCCCAAGGCGAAATGTTCGTCATCGAGAGCCAAGGGCCTTGGAATGGCTCCTGCTCGCTCAAGCACCTGAAGCCCGGTGGCTTCCTTGGCCACCCCGCGAGCTACAACTGGTATGCCTTCACCAAGGACCTCAAGGAACCCGTGAAACCGAATAGTAATTCCCGTATGACGGTCGAACGTGGCCGCGTGGCCGAACTCGTGCCGCCCGCGGTCCGCTTTCCCTACATCAAGATGGGCCGTTCCATCTCGGGCTTCCGTCTGGACCAAACGGGCGGGAAGTTCGGCCCCTTCAGCGGCCAGTTCTTCCTTGGAGACTACACGCTCAGCCTGATTCTTCGCGCCACTACCGAGCAAGTTAACGGCGTGTGGCAAGGCGCCTGCTACCCCTTCCGCGAAGGCTTGGCGACCGGCCTCATGAACGTGGAGTTCTCCCCGGAAGGTAAACTCATCGCCGGCGGCTTCACGACCAACACGCAATGGCCGGTTCGCGGGACCGCCCCGTTCGCCTTACAGCGTATCGACTGGAACGGCGTGATGCCTTTCGAGGTGAAGGAAATCAATATTCGTCCCGACGGTTTCCTCCTGACGTTTACTTTGCCGGTCGACCCCAAGGTCGCTGCCGATCCCGCCAACTACGCGGTCACGACTTATACGCACGTCTATCACGGAGGCTATGGCAGCCCCGAGGTCGACCAGACCGCTCCGCGTGTCCTCAAGGCCGTGCCTTCCGCCGACGGACTCTCTGTACGCCTGACCCTCGAGAAGATTGAGTTGGGCCACATCCATGACTTTGACTTCGCCGGCGTCCGCTCCAGCGCAGGTAAGCCGCTTCTGCACACGAAGGCTTACTACACGGTGAACGAGATTCCGCTTCGCTAAAACAAGCAGGCCCCCCCGAGGGCGGCCTGCAGCGTCGACTGGGTTGCGACTTACTTGAGGAGTTCCTTGACCTTGGCTTCCATGGCGTCGGACCAAATCTGGTAACCCTTTTCGTTCGGGTGGAGGAGGTCAGGCATGATGCTCTTGGGCAGCGTGCCATCGGCTTCGAGGAACTTGTCGCTCACGTCGAGGAAGAAGACCTTCTTGCCGTCGGCGTAGCCCTTGATGATCGCGTTGGTGGCTTCGTTCTGCTGGCGGAACTTATCATTCTTATCGGCACCGCGCGGGAAGATACCCAGCACTAGAATTTTGGCGTCCGGACACTTCTTCTGGAGACTGGCGAGGATCGCCTTGATACCCACGGCGGTCTGCTCGGCGGTGCACTTGTAAACCGCATTATCGATCTCCTTCTGGGGGCGGCCTTGGTGTCCGGTGTTATTGGTGCCGATCATGAGCACGATGGCTTTCGGCTTCAGGCCGTCGAAGTTACCGTGGTCAAGGCGCCAGAGGACGTGTTCGGTGCGGTCGCCGCTAATCCCGAAATTGGCGGCCTTGAGCGGCGCCCAGGTTTTATCCCAGACGGCCTTACCGCGGCCTTCCCAAGCATGGGTGATAGAGTCGCCTAAGAAGACGAGCTCAGCGGCACCTTGCTTGGAGATGACATTAAAGGACTCGTGGCGCTTCTCCGTGCCCGGATGCAGGACTGGCTGGATGGCGTAGTTAGGGGCGTCGGCGGCAAACAGCGGGGAGGCCAAGGTAGCGGCGAGCAGGAGGGAACGGAACGTGTGCTTCATGGGGTTTTAGGGGTGAGACCAATCTGCCTACAGGCCTTGCGCACGCAAGCCCACTCCCGTCGCTTAGGGTTGCAGTCCACCAACGAAGAACGCCAAATTAATGCTACCCCTCCCCGTCATGCTCCGCCCCGCCTCCCTGCTCTTCGGCTTACTCGCTTTGCCCCTTGCTGGCCTGTCCGCCGACGCCCCCAAGGCCGCGCCAGCCCCGGCACCCAAGGCCCCAGTGCGGGCCCAGCCGCCCACCCGCGCCTTCGACGGCCCCGGTGCACCGACGTTCATCCGTCTTGACGGCAAGCCTGGTGCGACGCCTCCGGTCAACGTAGATGGCAACTATGTCGTCGGACCGGACTACACCGCCGCGCCCGAGACGAAAGCCATCGCTGGCGTGCCGCAAGGCAAGGTGCAGCAGTTCCAAATGGATTCCAAGGACTGCCAGCGCTTCAACCCCGGCATCGCCCGCAAGGAATTCGGCACGCCCGACCCCAAGAACCCGAAGACTCTCATCGTTGTGACGCACACGATGGACTACAAGCGTACCATCACGGTACACATCCCGGCGCAATACGTGCCCGGCACGGCAGCACCTTTACTCGTGACGCATGATGGACCCGGCATGGGCAAGCCTGACCTCGGACTCTGCCGCATCCTCGATAACCTCATCGCGCAAAAGCGTATCCCGCCGATGATCACTGTCATGATTGCGAACGGCGGCGGCGACGCCCAAGGCCATGAACGCGGCAAGGAATACGACAATATGTCAGGCCTGTTCGCCGAGTTCATCCAGCTCGAGGTGCTACCGCTGGTCGAAAAGAACTACAGCGTTAAGTTCACCTCCGACCCCGATGGCCGCGCGACGATGGGCACGAGCTCGGGCGGCTCTGCGGCGCTCATCATGGCTTGGTATCACCCCGAGTGGTTCCGCCGCGTGCTCACACTGTCGGGTACATTCGTCAATCAGCAGTGGCCGTTTGACCCGAAGACCCCGGGCGGTGCTTGGGACTTCCATGACACGCTCATCCCACAGAGCCCGGTTAAGCCCATCCGACTCTACATGGCCGTGGGTGATCGCGATAATTACAACCCGAACGTCATGCGCGACGGCATGCATGACTGGGTCGAAGCCAACCACCGCATGGCCAAGGTGCTCAAGGCAAAGGGCTACCCCTACCAATACGTCTTCTGTCAGAACGCTGGTCATGGCCTCGGGCCGGCTCGCAACCAAATCCTCCCAGCCGCGCTGGAATGGGTTTGGCAGGGTTACCAGGCCCGCTAAGCGGGCTTAGTTCGCCGTGCCCAACTGGGCGACGATACCGTTCCACAGCTGCAGGCGGGCCTCAATGGCCTGTTGGGCGGCTTGGGCGGCTTCGTCCCATTTACGGTCATCGTCTCCGCAGAGCAGTTCAACCATGCGCAAGGAAATCGCCCCGTGGTGGCCGCCGTCGATTTCGATATGACGTTCGAGGTAATAACGAAAAGTATCCAAGCGACCAGGGTGCTCGCGACTGAGTCGTCCGACCAGTTCAGGGAACATGTCAGGGATCAGGTCCTCGCGACCGAAAGTGAAGGCCGCGGCGACCTCGTGGATTTTTCCGGAGCCCGCTAAAGTAAAGGTTCCACCTGAAAAGGCCGCTGCGGCGGAAGGCACCCCTGCTTGTTGCAGGGCCTCACGCGTCGAGCCACCGGCTCGGACGGAAGCTAAAGCACTCCGCACGGCAGTACTGTCGGCCCCCGCTTCTTCCATCGCGCGCAGGTAGAGGTCAAAATGTGAAATGCGGCCACCGCGCGGGTCGACGTCGGATTCCTCGCCGCAGACAATTTCATTAATCAGGAAGCGAACCTCGGCATCACCCACCGGGACCCAAGGGACCTCGACGCAGGTGAGTTCACGCTGCAGGCGCTTGAGCAGCGACATGAAATCCCAGACGGCAAACGCGTGCGAGGCCATGAAGCGCTGGACGTCCTCCAAGGAATCCATGCGCGCGTAGAGCGGATGAGCCAAGAGCCGCTGGCGGGCGGGAGCGATACGGGCGCGGACGGCGTCGAAGCGGGACATGCCCTCGCATCAAGCGGGTTTTTCCAGCGAAAGCAACCGCCCGACCCTTCTTTCCTGAGGCCTACTTCGCCAGGGCCGTACCGAGGGCCGCCCCCAGCTTCAGCTGCCCGGCGGTGTCGAAATGAACATGGTCAGCGACGACGCTAAAGCCATCCGTCTTCACCATACGGAGGCCCGGCACGGCGTCAGCGTGGCCTGACGACCCATCCGCCTCCGCCATGCGGCGGCGTAAAAGGTCACGGGCGACGAAGCGCGGGACATCTCCGGCGGCCGCCAAAACTTGGGCATAGGCAAAGGGTACGTCGGACTTTAGTTTAAGCTCACCAATCAAACGCTGCCGGAGTAACGCGAGGGTCGCCGGATAACGCTGGGCGGAGACCTCATGCTTGGCATCCGCCTCCCCCTGGACCCAGGCGATGCCCTTGACGAGCGGCTCCTTGCCGTCCGCGCGCAAGGCCGCGAAGGCCACCGTGTTCATCTTCTGCCAAGCCAAGTAATGCAGCCCGACATTCGGATCGCTCGCATCCTTACCCGGGTAAAAAGTCGCGCGCTTGGGACCAGCCTCCGGCCCTTCCCATTTCGCATTGCTCCATCCCGCATCGAGAGGCTGGCCACTGAGGTGATGCTTAATCAGGTAGACGTCGCCCTGCACGCCAGCTGCACGGAGGCCGCGGACGAAGCCGACTTCCGGACCGAAATCCGCGGGGCGGGTCGAGAGCTTGGTCTTGCCCACCTGCAATGGCTCAAAGGCCTTGCCGTTCCAGAAGAATACCCCCGGCACCACCGCCAAATCCGCCGCTGGCAACTCGGCGATCTTGCCGAGGCCTTGCATGTTGGACTGACCGCCTAAGAGATAGACCGTGACCGGCGACCGCTCAGCGGCATCCAGGCTCACCAAGGCTAGCAAGAGGCAAAGAAAGGGGCGCATGGGCGTAGGTAAGCCGATGAGTACCCCGCAGGCAAAACGAAACCGCCAACTCAAGCGAACCGACCCAAACGCCCGCACCCCGTCCGTTTATTTACTATCGGCCTTAGTCTTCTTCTTTTTGTCTTCCTTAGCGCTCCGGCCCGAGCCATCGCCCTTATCAACGATACCACCTGCAGGATTGAGCTGCGCCAGGGCCGCCGCCAGACGCGTGCGGGCCGCCACGGCCTCAGGCACCTTGCTGTCCGCTGGCACCAACGTTTCGCTGAACGGCGCGTTCTTCATATCGTAGAGTTCACCCGCTTGGTTGAGTTTCCAGCCCGCTTCGCGGACATACCAGTTCGGACCTAATTGATTATAGACCCATGGGCGGAGGGGCGTGGTTTCACCCTTCAGGTAAGGCACGAGACTCTTACCGTCCATCACGCGGTCGGTCGGAACGGGCACGCCTGCGACTTCGGCAAACGTCGGCA
>CAITUF010000323.1 GCA_903895475.1 uncultured Opitutia bacterium
GCCGTCAGGCGCACGCGCGGGTGTTCGTCACGGACCGCTTCTTGGAGTAAGGCAACGTGATTAGGAATCTGGCGGTAACTGTGACGGAGCACATCGACGGCCGCAGCGCGGGCCTCGAAGCGTTGGGCGCGCAAGAGCCGCTGGAGTAGTTCAGCGTCGGGCTGGTTCTGCGCCCAGGTTGCCCAGAGTGCCTCACAGAGGTGGTGTTCGTAGGCTGCCTCCTTTGGGTCGAGCTTCGCCACCCACGCCTTAATCGCGGGCAGGACTTCGGCCGGCGCGTGGCTACGTAGTTCGCGGCGCGTGCGGTAACGCGTGCGGTATTCTGGCTCCTTAAGGTTCTCCAAGAGTTCGGCGACCGTGGCGCCGTCGACCTTGGCCGGCTTCACCAACGGACGAGAAGGGTAGGTGACGCGGTAGATGCGGCCATGCTCATGGTCGCGATTCGGGTCACGGGCGTTGTGCTGCATGTGGCCGATTAACGGGTTGTGCCAATCGACGAAATAGAGCGAGCCATCTGGCGCGAACTCGAGGTCGACGGGACGGAAGTTGCCGTCGGACGAACTCAGTAAGTCACCGTTAGCCTTGCCCACGAAGCCCGCGCCATCGTCGCGCTTGGAGCCGAAGCTAATGCCCAAGAAGCCGATCGTATTGCACGCCATGAAGTCGCCTTGGTTGACGTCAGGGAAATGACGCGAAGACACGAACTCGGCGCCCGAGCTCGGTCGGGAGCGTCTGGGGACGAACTGCTCTACCTTGGTCTGCTCGATGCCGTAGGGCATCTTGGAGGACAGCGGGAGCGCCCACCAGTTTTCGCCCGGAGAGGCGTCGGAGATGAACGGCTGCTCCCAGGTATCAAAGGAGAAGCCCCATGGATTAGAGATGTCCACCTGCAGGCGTTCTAGGCGGTAGGACTTTGGATCGAAGCGCCAAGCACCGCCGTCATTGCAGCGTCGTGGGCCATAGGGCGTTTCGACTTGGCTGTGCAGGAAGCGACCTTCCAGCAGGTAGAAGGCCCCCGACGCGTCGGCGCAGTAGGCGGAGATTGCGTGGTGGGAGTCGTGTGAGTCGAAGCCATGCAGGATCAACTCCATGCGGTCGGCCTTGCCGTCCTTGTCATCGTCGATGAGCAGCGCGAGGTTGGGTTCCTGGGACACATAGACGCCTTCCGGCGCGAGCTCGAAGCCGATAGGGATGTGCAGGTGGTCGGCGAAGACCGTCTGCTTGTCGGCCTTACCGTCGCCATCCGTGTCTTCGAGGATGATCAGTTTGTCATTGGGTAACGTATCGCCTGGTCGGTAGTGCGGGTACGTCGGGGTCGTCGCCACCCAGAGACGACCTTTGCCGTCGAAGGACATCTGAACGGGCTTCTTGAGGTCCGGAAATTTCTCCTCGGATGCGAATAGCTCCACCTTGTAGCCGGGCGCTACCTTCATCTTAGCGATCGACGCTTCGCCGGAGAGGAACTCGGTCGGGTTGCCGTTCTTCATGTCGGGCTTGAAGTTCGAAGGCACGGGCGGGAGCGCGAGCGTCTTGCTATCGTCGACCGTCAGGTCCGTCCGTTTCCCTTGGGCGAGTCCGTGGATGAGGTCGTCGCGCAGGGCGGTCATCTCGCGGGCCTTGGCTACTTCCGCCGGGTAGTTCTGGGTGCCGAAGGGGTTGTAGCGTTGGCCATGGGTATGCACGCCATTGACGATCGCATAGTCAGTGTTCCAGAAGAAGTCCTTGGACTTGACGGCGGTATTGACGAGGCTCTCGTCGGCTTTCGAGGTGCGGGGTGCTGGGCCGTAAAGACCGTCGGCCAGCAACTTAGCCATCTCACGGTAGCCGCGGTCGGTGGGGGCGAAGCCATTGATCGTATACGGCGTCTTCGCCTGGCCGTAGGCCGCCAGCGTCGGGTGGAAGAGGTCAATGTAGGTTACCCCGTGTTTCTTCGCGACGCGTTCCATGGCGGCGGCGTAGAGCTCGAGGTGGGCGTTCTCTGTCTTGCCATTAGGTAGGTCCCGTTGCTTCGACAGGTCTTCGAAGGCGATGGGCGAGACGAGCACGAGCCGGGGAGCGGTCTTGCCATTGTAAGCCTTGGACAGCGTGTGAACGACGAAGGCCTCGACCTCGGCTTCGTAATTCGCGACGCGGCCGGGGCCATCGAAGGATTCGTTGTAGCCGAAGAACGCCACAACGGTGTCAGCCTTCAGGTGGAACAGCCATTGGTCGGGCGTGGAGAAGAAACCCTTGCCGTTGTGCTGCGCGTATTCGGGGTGAAACTTTTCACCGCCGGGGAAAGCCCATTGGCTGGGTCGAGCCGGGTGGGGGCGGAAAGCCGGCGTATCGCCGGAGCGCCCCATATTGCGCACGAACAACGCCTGCGTCGGAAAGCGCAGGTGGAGTTCGGTCTCGAGGCGGCCGTAGTAGGTGTCGCGTTCCGCGAAACCATTACCGATGAACACGACGCGTTCACCGGCGCTCGGCGGCGCGACGACTTGAGGGCGCACGGCCGTGGCCGCGGGCGGGTTCGCCGCCGGTGCGTGGGGCGTCGGCGTGCCCTTGCTGTTGTCGGGCCAGTTCGCTGCGTTCGCTTTGTCCTCGTTGGTCTTTAGCTGGCGAGGGCCGTTGGGGGCAGGCTGGGCGGTTACCAAGACCGTGGCGGCGAGGAAGGCGAGGGAGCGGGAGAACTGGCGCATGACAGCCGGCATCCTTAACGGCCATGGGGGGAAATCCAGCCCGTCCTGCTGGTCGGCAGGATTCTTTTTTAATCGATTAGTCCAGCGGTCACGGGCTACCCCTTGGACGAGGTGACGGATTCAGGGGGCGCTCAACGTGCCGTCGGCTTGATCAGGTACGCGGGGTCCTTCGCCCAGGCGTCGAGCTGCTTAGGGTCCAGTTTGGCCTGTAAGATGAAGGGCGGCATCCCGCGACCGTCGGGGTGGTTCGGGTGAGTCGCGCCGGGGGCGAGAATCCAGTGACCGTAGGTGAGCGCGAGGACTTGCCCGTTAGGCAATAGTTCGACGCCGGAGTAGCCGCAGTCTCCGATGTTGCTGTTGGTTGAGTTGCCGTAGTTCCGGCGGAGCCGTAAGCGGTATTGACCTTCGCGCCCCGCCTCGAGGTCGGCGAAGGTGCCCATCCAAGCGACCCAGTCACCGTGACTTGGGTTGCCCTTATTCAGCGGGCTGTAGTCACGCATGAAGACCAATGTCCGTCCGTCTGGAAGGTTGACCGACTCGTGGCGGTGGCCTGTCAGCGCCCCAGGCAGTTCGCGCGGGTCCGTCCAGGTCAGGCCAGCGTCGTCAGAGAATGCCACCATCGAGTTGGTCAGGCGTTTCTCTGGGCGGAAGAGTAGGGCGATCCGCTTGCCGTCCGTCCGCGTCACGAGGCCGGCTTCGCAGAGACCGGCGCGGTTGGCGGCGGTCCGGCCCGCGGGGGTCGTGAATTCCATCCGTCGCAGGTGGTCGAAGCGCAGGGCGGGGGCACCACCGGTCGTCGCCTCTAGGCGCAGGTCAACGGTCCAGTTATCAAAAGCAAAGTCATGGAAGACGCCCCGCCAGCCAGGCTGGTCACCGGGCACGGGCCAGAGCGAGGCCAGCGCAACGATGATTCCTTTCGGGCCTTCCAGTTTCCACTGTTGGCGCTCTGACCAAGTGTCGCCACGGTCGTCACTCCACATCCATTCGATGATGCTTTTGCTCGGTTGGCACGTGACCAGCAGGATGCGCTCGCGACCAGCGGGTAGGTCGAGTCGGTAAAGTACAGGCGTTTCCTCCACGCGTTGGGCCTTCACTGGTAGTGGTTGCCAAGAAGCCCCCGCGTCGATGCTGCGGCGGAGGATCAGGTTACCGCGCCCATGGCCATCCGGGTAGGCCACGACCAACGTCTTGCCATCGCGCAGCAAGACCGTTGAGGGGTGGCCGAGGTAGGATGGGCGACGTTCGACCGTGGTGAAGAGGCTATCCTCCTTCATTAGGTCGACCATCGGGATGGAGAAGTCGCGCCGAGGTTCTTGCGCTGAAGTGAGGTGGGCGGTCAAACCGAGTACGAGCAGGGCAACGAGGC
>CAITUF010000324.1 GCA_903895475.1 uncultured Opitutia bacterium
CACCGGGGAATCACCACTGGTGCGGTAGAGCGTCAACTTGATTGCGACGACCGACTCATCCCGCGCGGCCTGACGGATGAAGTCGACGACCGGGTTGAACGATTCGTAAGGATGGTGGAGCAAGAGGTCGTGCTTCGCGATACGACTGTAGAGCTTGTGGGGGTCAGTGAACTCGGGCGATAGCACCGGGGCGAAGGAGGGGTAGAGCAGGTCGGGGCGACCGACTTGGTCGATCAAGCTGCTCAGCCGGACCATATTGACGGGGCCAGCCGAGCGGAAGGCGTTATCGCTTCCTAGGCCAATAGCCTTGAGCAGCCAGGTCACTTCCTCATCAGGTGCCTGCGCTTCGATTTCCAGCCGCACGGGCGCACCTTTTCGCAGGTTACGGATTTCATCTTCGATGGTCTCCAAGAGGTTGCCTGATTCCTCCTCGTCGACGTAGAGGTCGCTATTGCGCGTAATCCGGAAAGCCCACGACCCGAGAACATCGAGGCCGGGGAAGAGACGATCGACGAAGAGTTCGATAACCAAACTCAGCAGGGTAAAAGAGCGCTTGGCGCTGGTCCCTAAGGACAAGACACGCGGGAGGACGCGTGGGATGGGGACGACGGCCCGACGGACTTCGCCAGTCTCCGGGTCGCGCAGCAACGCCTGCAGGTAGAGACCCTTGTTCGTAAGCACCGGGAACGGGTGCGAAGGGTCGATGGCCAGCGGCGTCAGCGCCGGTAAGATATCGCGGTCAAAGCGTGGGGAGAGTTCCGCCCGATCGGCATCGTTGAGTTGGTCTTTAGCTTTAACGACGATGCCTTCCTTGGCTAAAGCAGGCAGGAGTTGATCACGCCAGCAGGCTTGTTGGGCGTCAACTAAGGCATGAGATTGCCGCAGGACTTCCTGCAGAAATTCACGAGTCGCTGGGTGCGTGGCTGACTCCTCTTGCTGCATGATGCCGGCAACGCGGATCTCAAAGAATTCGTCGAGGTTGGAGCTGACGATGGAGAGGAAGCGGACCCGCTCCAGCAATGGGACGGTATCGTCTTCCGCCAGTTCTAAAACGCGGCGGTCGAAGGTGAGCCAACTAAGTTCGCGATTCAACATGACAGCCCTAAGTTTTAGCCACTTCCTGGGACGTTGTCAGTAATGTCCTCAAGGAAAGGGGGCTAGTCTTAGGTAAAACGGGCTAAAATTGGAGTTTTGGGCCCGGTACATTGTAACAACTTCGCAACACAGCCTTGGCAACCTTCTCGGGGGTCGGTTGTCTAGGGAGCATGCCCCTCATATCCGAAAAGGAGCTCAAGGCTTCCTACGACGTTATCATTGTTGGCTCGGGGGCGGGCGGCGGCCAGTCGGCCTACACCCTCACGATGAACGGCGTGAAGGTCTTACTCCTCGAAGCCGGTCGCAATTACGACCCCCTGACGGAGACGGCGATGTTCCAGACGCCCAGCTCGGCCCCGCTGCGCGGCATTTCCGTGGAAGACAAACCGTTTGGGTTCTATGACGCCACCGTGGACGGTGGCTGGCAGGTGCCGGATGAACCCTATACCAATGCCTCCACTGAGGCGGAAAATAAATTCTGGTGGTGGCGCGCCCGTATGCTCGGTGGCCGCACCAATCACTGGGGTCGCATCTCGCTGCGCAATGGACCCTATGATTTTAAGCCCTACTCGCGCGATGGTCTCGGCGTGGATTGGCCAATGACTTACCAAGATGTCGCGCCGTATTACGACAAGGTAGAGATGTTGATCGGTGTCTATGGCTCGAATGAGGGCTTAGAAAATACACCGGACTCACCCGAAGGTTGTCTCCTGCCACCACCGAAGGCCCGCGCGGGTGAACTCTACATCAAGAAGCATGTCGCCCAGCTAGGTATCCCCGTGATTCCCATCCACCGGGCGATCCTCAGCACGAAACAGGACGCTGACACGATTCCCGCGAAACTGCATCCGGGCAACCCGCGGGCCCAAGCTATTCTGGCTGAATCCATGCGCCAACGCGCCGCTTGCTTCTGGGCGACCGATTGTGGCCGCGGTTGCTCAATTAAGGCCAACTATCAGTCAACCACAGTGCATCTGCCGCCGGCCATGGCCACTGGCAATCTCGACATTCTGCCCAATGCGATGGCACGCGCAGTCACCTTGGATGCGCAGGGCAAAGCGAATGGTGTCTCGTTCATCGACAAGGTATCTGGACGCGAAATCACCGCGAAGGCCCGCGTCGTGATTCTCGCCGCTAGTTCCGCCGAGTCCGCCCGTATCCTCCTGAACTCAAAATCCGCGAAGTTCCCTGACGGCCTGGCCAATACCTCGGGCGAAGTCGGCAAAAATATCATGGACACCGTGGGTGCTAGCTTGGGCGGCCAAGTGCCGGCCTTTGAAAATCTTCCAGTACACAACGAAGACGGAGCGGGGGACCATGTCTACGTACCTTGGTGGCTATACAAGGAGCAGAAAGCCGGCAAACTCGGCTTTGCCCGTGGTTACCACATTGAGTTCTCCACTGGACGACGCATGCCCAATGTCGGCGTAGCGGGTCCGGCCAAGCCGGGCTACGGCAAGTCCTTTAAGGAAGACCTCCGCCGCAGCTACGGAAGTTTCATCGGGTTCTCTGGCCGCGGCGAAATGATTCCCAACAAGGATTCCTTCTGCGACCTCGACCCGACCGTCAAAGACAAGTGGGGCATCCCCGTGCTACGCTTCCACTGGAAGTTCTCGGACCACGAACTGAAGCAAGCGCTGCACATGCACCAAACCTTCGCCCAGATGATCGAAGCCATCGGGGGGAAGGTCGGGGGAAAACCGGCAACCGATGGGGCTAAGGCAATCAAGCCAGGGGGCTTCATCATCCATGAAGTCGGCGGGGCCATCATGGGGGCAGACCGCAAGAAGTCGGTGACTAACCAATGGAATCAGTGCTGGGACGTCCCCAACCTGCTCATCAACGACGCTGCCCCTTTCTGCAGTAACGCCGATAAGAACCCCACACTCACTATCATGGCGCTCGCCTGGCGCGCCTGCGACCACCTCATCGAAGAGATGCGTCAAGGTAACCTCTAAAACCTCTTTCCTATGTCCGACCCTGATAATTCTTCCCGCCAGATGCCTCGGCGCGTTGCCTTAAAATGGCTCGCCGCCGCCGCCGCCGGAATGGCCCTAGCGGGCCGCGTGGATTTGGCTGCCGCGCAAGTTCCGACTAAGTCAGGTAAGCCGATTGGCACCGACCCCATCCTGAACAAAGACTACAAACCTGGTGAACTGTGGCCGCTCCTCATGACCCCCGCCCAACGGCGCGCCGCCGCGGCCCTCGCTGACCTCATCCTCCCACCTGATGACGGCGGCCTCAAGCCGTCCCAGCTCGCAGTGCATGAGTTCATCGACGAATGGATCAGTTCACCCTATGACCAGACAGCTAAAGATAAGCCGATCATCTTGCCCGGCTTGGACTTCTTGGACGCGGAAGCTAAAAGCCGCCATCAGGCCCTCTTTGCGGACCTACCAGCCACGCAGCAAGCAGGTATCGCCGATGCCATTTGCGGCGCCACGCCGGTCGCTCAAGAATACCGTCCACAAGTTAAGTTCTTCGAGCGGTTTCGCTATCTTGCAGCTGGTGGCTACTTCACGACGCCGCAAGGCATGAAGGAGATCGGTTACGTGGGTAATCGGCCCACGTTGACGTTCGATGGCCCCACGCCTGAAGCGTTGAAACACCTGGGCTTGGCTTAACCGCGGACCGTATAAATAATTCGCAGTTCCGGGACGCCGCTTAAGCGGACCCGCGGAGCGGGCGGTTGGGCGTGGGCGATGATGTCGCCGCGCTCAAAGGTTTCGGCGAGCAGCTTGATGTCATGCTTCGAAAGCCCACGGGTCGGCACTTCAACCGTTTGCAGGGCACCTTGCTGGATACCAATGAAGCGAAGCATCCCCTTGATCATCTGCACATCGGAG
>CAITUF010000325.1 GCA_903895475.1 uncultured Opitutia bacterium
CCACTACCGGAGCTCCCTTAACTTCACCTTTAAGGGCGTGGAAGATGCCCATTCCGCCTTGGCCAAGCTCGAGCGTGGTACTGACCGTTTATTGGCGGCCGCTGGGTTTACCCGGGCGGAGTTCTTTCCCCCCGCCACCCAAGAGACCCAGACTGCCTGGGGGCGCTTCCAGCATGCCTGGGAAGTCCTGCAAAACGACCTAAACGTGCCCGGCTGCCTCGGGCAGGTCTTCACCGTTTTGGCGGACAAGGAAGAGCCGACCCCGGCGCAGGCCCGCCAAGACCTCTCTGGCCTGGGCAAGATTCTCTTCGCCCTCGGCCTGACCCTTTTCACGGCAGCCCCCGTCGCGGCCGCTCCGGCCGAGGTCGTCGCCCTGGCGGCCCAGCGTTGGGCGGCCAAGCAGGCCAAGGACTTTGCCGCCGCTGACCGCCTCCGCCAGGAGCTGACGGCCCTCGGCTGGGCGATGCTGGACCGCAAGGATGGGTACGACCTGAAGCCGGTTTAGTTCTTCAAGATTGTTGATAAGTGTCCGTTGAAAGGCTAGCTGCTGCGGTCAGTCTACAGGCCTCCTTATGTCCAACGACACGCCCGCCCGTCCGGTCAACTTCACGCTTCTGCCGTCCCTCGCTTTCCTCCTCTTCGGTATCGCCCTCGCTCTCGCGTTTGTGGTCGCTTCCGATAAGATGGGTAAATCGATTGGGCAGTTAAAAAATACCCGCCCCGAAATCACCGTCAAAGGTGTCGCGACTCTCGATGTGCGCTCTGGTCAAGGTTCGCTTAACGCCACGTTGACGTGGCGTGGCGAAAATTTCAATGAAGGCCGGGCGGCGATGTTGGCCCAGCGCACTGCCGTGCAAAAGCTACTGAAGGAAGCAGGTTTTGTGGAATCCGAAATTGTGTTCTCGGCTTCCGAGAACACGCGCTTGGAAGCGGCGGTCTTTACCGAGTTCGCTCCCAATCAAGATGGCGTCCGCACGCCGATTCAGCGCGCGCCGATCGACTTTAATCGCTTTGCGCGCGGGAAGGTTCCCGAGTTTATCTTCACCCAGTCGTTCACGATCGAGACTCCGAATGTCGATCGGGTCTTGGCTTTTTCGCGCCAGGAAATCTACCTTGAGCAGGGGGTGGCACTCGCCCGGGGTACGCCCATTTTTCGTTTGGTGAAGCTGAACGAGTCTAAGCAGGAACTCCTGGAGGCTGCGGCGAAGGACGCTCAGCGCCGGGCCGCCACCATGATTGCCGGGTCCGGCTCCAGGGTCGGGTCCTTGTTGGACGCCTCGCAAGGGGTGATCCAGATCTGCGCCAAGGACCGCGTGGGGGAGTCCGACGCCAACAGCATCGATTTCTACTCGATCGAGAAGACCATCCGCGTGGTGGTCACGATGCGCTTCGAAATCGTTAAGGAATAGCCAGAAGGGGGAGGGCGGGGGCTTGCCTCCGTCCTTGCCCTCCGCCCCGGGAGTCCCTAGCGGTAAAGGACACCTTTCCATCATGTCCTCCCGCCCGCAGATGACTCCCCTCGAGGAGATTCGCCACTCCGCCGCCCACATGCTGGGTGCCGCCGTGCTCCGCCTGTTCCCGCAGGCGCAGTTGGACATCGGGCCGCCTACCGATAACGGGTTCTACTACGACTTCGACCTCGACCACGCTTTCACGGCCGAAGACCTCGTTAAGATCGAGGAGGAGATGCGTCGTATCTCCAAGGAGAACCAGAAGTTCGAGCGCTTTGAGTGCACCCTGGAAGAAGCCGATAAACTCCTTCGCGAGCGCGGTCAAGTTGCCTACAAGATTGGCCGCCTCGGCGACATCCCCGCCGGCGAGACGATTTCCTTTTATAAGAACGGTGAGTTCGTCGACCTCTGTGCCGGCACGCACGTCCGCTATTCTTCGCAGGTCAAGGCCTTCAAACTCTTGCACATCGCGGGCGCCTACCACCGCGGCAACGAGAAGAATAAGCAGCTGCAACGTATTTACGGCACCGCTTTTGCGACGAAGGAAGAACTCGAGCAGTCCCTAGTTCGGGCCGAAGAGGCGAAGAAGCGCGACCACCGTCGCCTCGGCAAGGAACTGAAGCTCTTCCATATCGACGAGAAAGTTGGCCAAGGCCTGATCCTCTGGACCCCGAATGGTGCCGTCGTCCGCCAAGAGCTCCAGAACTTCATCTCGGCCCAGCTCTTCCAGACGGGCTACAAGCAGGTCTTCACGCCGCACATCGGTAACCTTGACCTCTACCGGACCTCCGGTCACTTCCCCTATTATAAGGACGCCCAGTTCCCGCCGCTCGTCGAGCGCGAGGCGATGGAGCTCCTCTCCAAAGAAGGCTGCGGTTGCGGCGAGCTGACCAACCGGCTCGAAGACGGCACAGTCCAGGGCTTCCTGCTGAAGCCGATGAACTGCCCGCACCACATCCGTATTTTCGCCTCGCAGCCGCATTCCTACCGCGATCTCCCAGTTCGCCTCGCCGAGTTTGGTACGGTCTACCGTTGGGAGCAGTCTGGTGAACTCAACGGCATGACCCGCGTCCGTGGCTTCACGCAGGACGACGGTCACCTCTTCTGTACGGAAGATCAGGTCGGCCAGGAAGTTCTCGGCTGCTTGGAACTCGTCAAGGTCGTCCTTAAGACCCTTGGCCTGAATGATTATCGCGTCCGCGTGGGCCTGCGGAATCCGGACTCCAATAAATATACTGGTTCCACTGAGAATTGGGATAAGGCCGAAGCCGCTTGCCGTTCGGCTGCCGCTACGTTGGGCGTCAGCTTCACCGAAGAAGCCGGCGAAGCCGCCTTCTATGGCCCGAAGATCGACTTCGTGGTGCGCGACGTCATCGGTCGCGAATGGCAACTAGGCACGGTGCAGGTCGACTTCAACTTGCCAGAGCGTTTTGAGCTTTCGTATAACGGCGCCGACAATAAGCCGCACCGCCCCGTGATGATTCACCGCGCCCCGTTCGGTTCCATGGAGCGTTTCGTGGGTATCCTCATTGAGCACTTTGCGGGCGACTTCCCGACTTGGTTAGCCCCCGAGCAGGTCCGGGTGATCTCGCTCAATGACGACCTTAACGCTTATTGCGAAGAGATTGGCGAAAAGCTCAAGCAGGCCTGCATCCGGGCCACCGTCGATACCACTTCCGATAAGCTCGGTGCGAAGATTCGCCGGGCCGAAATTACCAAGGTCCCCCATATGCTCGTCATTGGCCAGAAGGAGAAGGATTCTGGTCTCGTGAACGTGCGCTCGCGCTCCGACAAAGCGTTCGAAGGCAATCGCCCGTTTGAAGAATTCCTCGGCCTCGTTTTGGCTGAGATCTCGGAACGCCGGCTCAAGGTGCACGTCCCGACGGCCCCGGCTCCGACTGCACCGCCCAAGGCGTAACGCTTTTGACGCGGTAATTTGACCTGGTGAAGCCTCGGTAGAGGGTGGGGTAGGTGTTTCCCGATTGCAGGCGGTCGGACCACCTGCCTTCTTGTAGGCATGCCTCCGGCTCGTCCCAACTCCCGTCGCGACTTTCTCAAAGCCGCTAGCCTCGGAGGCTTGGCCTTCGGTGCCGCCGCGGTCCCCGCCTTAGGCGCGACCACCCGCGAAAGCGCTGCAAACTCACCGCAACGTTTGGCCAAGAACGTCATCTTCATGGTATCGGACGGGATGGGTATGGGGACGCTGTCCGCGGCTGTCGATTACCTGAAGCTCGTGCACCAGCGGGAGAGCCATTGGCTCCGGATGTACCGCGAATTCCCGGTGGTGCGTTCGCTCTGCGAAACGCATTCCGCGACGGGCTTAGTCACCGACTCCGCGGCCGCCGCCAGTTGCTGGGGAATTGGTGAACGCGTCCAGAATGGCTCCCTCAATGTGACGGCGGATGGCCGCAAGCCCGTTACGATTCTCCAACGCATGAAGGCAGTGCGTAAGCGCACGGGTCTGGTGACGACGGCGACGGCGACCCACGCCACCCCCGCGGGTTTCGTCACGAACGTGAGTAAGCGCGAGGACCAAAAGGAAGTCGCTTTCCAGTACCTCGAACGTGGCGTGGACGTCGTGCTCGGTGGCGGCGCAACCTATTTCAGCGAGAGCCTCGTCTCTGCTTACAAGAAAGTTGGCTATGCCCACGTGACCAACCGCGCGCATTTGCTGGCCCATCGTGGAACGGGCCCCTTGCTCGGATTATTTAGCAAGAACTACCTCCCCATGGAAGTGGATCGGTTGAATCGCCCGGAACTCGCGGCCGTCACACCGACCTTGGCGGAGATGACCCAGGTGGCCTTAGCTAGCCTCCAGGGTGGCTCGGAAGGCTTTTTCCTGCTGGTGGAAGGTGGTCGCATCGATCACGCCTGTCACGCCAACGATTCGATCGGCGCAATCCTCGATCAAATCGCCTTCGACGATGCCATCGCGACGGTACTGAAGTTTATCGCGTCGAATCCAGATACGTTGCTTATTATCACGACCGACCACGGTACCGGTGGCCTGCAGGTGAACGGAGTCGGCAATGAAGATTTTGACACTAAGTTGCCTTCCTACAATGAGACGGACCGGACTTTCCTTCGCCTGACGCAGTTCAACCGCTCCTTGGAGCAAATCAAGTTGGAGGCGAAGGACTTTAAGAAACCGAAGGAATGGCAGGACCTCCTGGTCGCTGCCACTGGTCTTAATTTCAAGGCCACTGACTTGGCTAAAGTCATTAGTATGAAGACCCTCACAGAGGCTATCCCGAAGTATTCAGGCATAGGTTTCACGTCGATGAATCATACTGGCGAGATGGTGGAATTCAGCGCCGTCGGCCCAGGCTCAGCCCTGTTTACGCCTTTCATGCGTAACGATCAGGTCCACGCCCACCTCCTGCGGGCGACTGGTTTAGCCTAAGCGGTTTTGATGGGGCACAAAAAAGGGCGTCCGGTTGGACGCCCTTTGTGTTGGTTTAAACGAGGCTTAGTACTTCACGCCGCAGCCGTAAGGCTTGGTCGTGGTGGTTTCGGGAGCCTTGCCGTCCTTGAGGGCCTTAAGGGCAACGGCGACGTAGTTGGTAGCCTTTTCAATGTCGGCCGACTTAGCGGAGGGGATGCTGTCGATGGCGCCCTTGTAGGCGAGGTTACCCTTGGCATCGATGACGAAGCAGTGGGGAGTCACCTTGGCTTCATAGGCGCGGGCGATCTTACTGCCTTCATCGTTGATGACGGTGGCCGGGTAGTAGCCATTGGCTTCGTTCAGCTTGTGGCCGCCGGTGTTGATGACGAGCCAGACGACGCCTTGACCGATGGCGTCCTTCTGGGCGTTCTGCATAGCGCCGACGTCGTAAAACTTCTTCACGTAGGGGCAACCAGGGTTGTACCATTCGAGGACGACGGTCTTGCCCTTGAAGTCAGACAGCGAGACGGTCTTGCCGTCCTTATCCTTGGCGGTGAACTCAGGAGCGGGCTTGCCGATTTCTACAGCGGCCGAAGCAGCTAGAGCGACGAAGCAAGCGAGGAGGGAGGTGAGGAGACGCATTGGGTGTTTTGGGTGTGAGGTGATTTGTAGGGGCTTCCTTACACATTACAACCCCGACGGTGTGCTGTCGTTACACTGTAACCACGTTTAAAGCCTGATTTTCGCCAATTTTTACTCATGGGTTGCCAAAAAGGACAAAAAGGGGGATTTAGACCCTGCTTATGGCAGACGCCCGTTCCACCGCCTTGGCTTGCGCCACTGAAGCCTCCCTCTGGGCGGACATCCACGCCCGTGCCCAAGTCGTGGCGCAGGCCGAGCCGGCGTTAGTGCCGATGCTAAAGCGCTACGTCCTGGACCGTGCGACTTTCGCGGAGGGTATCGTCCGTCGCCTCTCCGAGCGGATTGCTCCCACCGGCAATGACGTCGACTCTTTGGTGGCTGCCATGCAGCAGGCGATTACCGCCGATCCAGAGATTCTTGCGCAGATGCGGGCCGATATTCGAGCAACCTTGGAGCGCGACCCGGCAACAGAGCATGCGTTGATCCCGTTTCTTTGGTACAAAGGTTTTCATGCCATCTCGCTGCATCGATTGGCTCATTCGCTATGGAAGTCCGGCCGCCGGGAACTCGCCACACATTTGCAGTCGTTAATGTCCGAGCACTTAGCCGTGGATATCCACCCGGCGGCATCTTTCGGCGTCGGTATTCTCTTGGACCACGCCACTGGCTTCGTCGCAGGGGAGACCGCCGTCGTCGGCGACAATGTTTCTTTCCTGCATGAGGTGACCTTAGGTGGCACGGGCAAGGCCCGCGGCGACCGTCACCCGAAGATTCGTTCGGGAGTGCTCATCGGCGCAGGTGCTAAGATCCTCGGTAACATCACCGTCGGCGAGGGCGCCAAGATCGGCGCTGGCTCCGTGGTCCTTAAGGACGTCGCCCCACATACCAGCGTGGCGGGTGTGCCCGCGGTCGTGATTGGTCGAACCTCGGTCGATGCCCCGGCGCTCGACATGGACCACTCCCTCTAAGCGATGTCCTCTGCCAATCGCCCGCAGGAACGTCCCGGCGACACCCGCGTCCTCGATTGCCTTTATCGCGTGGGCGCGTTCGTCAACGCGACCGAAGACCCCCGGGAAGCTCTCGACTTCATTCTGGCTGAGATCGTCCATAGTTTGAACGCTTCCAGCGCTTCGATTGCGTTACTTGAGCCGACGACTGGTTCGCTCCGGATTGAAGTGAGTAATGGGCTCGCTGCCGACTCTATCCAGCAGGTCATGGCTCAAGGGCAGGGTGTCACTGGCTGGGTCGCCTTACATGCGCGGCCCTTATTGATTCCCGATGTCTCCAAGGATCCACGCTATGTCGAGCTGCGCCAAGGCATTCGGTCCGAGTTGGCCGTGCCGATGGAACTCATGGGGAATGTCATCGGGGTCGTTAATTGTGACTCCGATCGCTTGGCCGCCTTTACCGAGGCCGATGTCGCTTTTCTATCTCTACTGACCAACGAGGCCTCCAAGGCCGTCGGTCGAATTTGGTTGCTGAGGCAGTTGCGTTCCAAGGCCGCCCAGTTGGAGGCGCTCGTCGGTGCCGCGCAGGAATTGGCCCGGGAACGGGATGAGCCGGGCATTGCGGCGGACTTGGCTCGGCATACGCGAGCCTTACTGGGTGCACGCGCAGTCGCTTATTATCGGCTCAACGACCGCGAGCTCGCCTTGGGCTTCTTGGACGGCGAGTGCGCCGGTAGCGTGTTCAACCCGGTCACGAGCATTGATCAGACCTCCATCGGCACGGCCGCGACCCGGCGGCGGGCGTTGGTTGTACCCATCGCTGGTAAATCCGAAGAGCACCTCTTCACGCGCCTCATCGACCCCGTGGCATCGTCTTCGTTGATGGCCGTGCCCGTGCGTTATGAGGATGAGACCTTTGGCGTGCTGGTTTGCGTGTCGATGGGAGCCTATCGTTTTTCTGATGATGATAAGCATCTCGTGACCGCCCTGTCGTCCTTCGGCGCGTCCTCGATTCAGAATGCCCGTCTTTACGCTAAGGTCTTTACGGTCGAAGAGGGCCTCCGCCGCAGCGAACGTCTCACTGCGCTCGGCCTACTTTCCGCTGAGGTGGCGCACGAGATTCGTAATCCGCTCACAGTCATGAAACTGCTCTGTGATACGTTAGGTCAAGGCTTGGGCTCCGATGACCCCAAGCAGGAGGACCTCGGTGTCATGCGGGAGAAGGTCACGCATATGGAGGGCGTCGTCTCCCGTGTGCTCGGCATGAGCAAGGCGCAGTCGGGTGCCTTCAAGTCTTTCCCGCTCGATGGGGCTGCGGATAGCGCGGTGCTGCTCTTGCGCCTGAAGTTTCAGCAGGCGGGCGTGGAGGCTACGGTCGTTTCCGACCCGGACCTCCCTTTTGTCGAAGGCAACCCTGGTCAAATCCAGCAGGTCTTCCTGAACCTTCTCCTGAACGCCGTTCAGGCTATGCCAAGAGGCGGCAAGCTGTCGTTGCGGGTGGCTCGTGAGCCTGGTCCGCAGGGCGAAGTCATCTCGGTGCGCATTGCGGATACGGGCTCGGGTATTTCTCCGGAAATCCTGCCGAAAATCTTTGAGTCGTTCTTTACGAGCCGGGAAGACGGTACCGGCCTCGGCTTGGCCATCGTGAAGCGCATCCTTCGCGATCACCGTGGCGATATCGTCGTCGAGTCTTCCGGGCCCGCCGGGACGACGTTCAAGTTTTGGATTCCGGCCCTGAAGTAAGCAGTCGCTTGGCGGCGGTCCATACGACCGGCACAAACGAGACGACTACCACGATAAGGATGACCTTGTGGAGTTGGTCGGCGAGTGACGTGGTGCCTAAGAAGTGGCCGAGCCAGACGAGCGAGCTCACCCAGAGGATTCCTCCGAGGCTATTCCAGCGCAGGAAGCGGGCCGTCGGCATCTGGCCCATACCAGCGGCAAATGGTACAAAGGTACGCATTAACGGAACATAGCGTGCCAGGACGATAGCGAGTGGTCCTTTTTCAGCAAAATAGCTGCGGGCCGCCTCGAGGTGTCGGCGTTTAAACCACCAGCTGTCGGCGCGATTCGCCATGATGTGGCCATATTTACGGCCGAGCCAGTATCCCGTCTGGTCACCGATGATGGCTGCGGCCGTCAAGGCCAAGGTGAGTTCCCACGGGTTAAAGAAGGCCGGGCGATCACCGTTGGCAACGGAGAGGACGCCTGCCGTGACGAGCAAGGAGTCGCCGGGGAGGAAGAAGCCTGCGAGTAAACCGGTCTCCGCAAAGATGATCAGGCACATCAGGGAGATGCCCCCGACTTGGATCATCTGTCGGAGCCCTTCGGCGGTGTGGAGGTGGGACCAAAGGTCGCTGAACCAAGAAAGCATGCTTTCACTAAGAAGGCTTTCACCCGCTTGGCAATCGCCTTGAAAGCTGCATCCGTCCTCGCCACGCTCTGGTCCACCGATGTCGCCCGAATTTGATTCCTCCACCGTTCGCCTCCGGCAATCCGCCCTGCAGCATGGGTTGGCCGGGCAAGCGGCGCAGGAGGGGTCGGTCGTCCCGCGGGCCAAGGCTTTTCTCCAGGAAGCTCGGGAGATTCAGTTGGCCGCGCATCGTTCGGGTATTCCGGGTGATGAGGTCGCCAAACTTCGTTCCGATGCGATTGATATCGTCATCGACGCCCTGTACCTCCGCGCAGGACCAGCCGCCGCCGTCCTGACACTGGTAGCGACGGGTGGTTATGGCCGCGCGGAGCTTTGTCCGCTGAGCGATATCGACCTCCTCGTCTTGGTCCCGGCGCATACGGCGGATACCAAGCAGGCGGTGGAAACGATTCTCTACCCGTTGTGGGATGTCGGACTAAAGGTCGGTCAATCGGTCCGCACGGTCGCCGAAGCCGCCGATTACGCCCGTAATGACTTACACCTTCACGTCGCCTTACTCGAGACGCGTCTTCTGTGCGGCGAACGCTCGCAGTTTACTCAGCTGGAAGGGCGGCTATCCGAGCTTTTGAGCGGTCAGGCTTGGCAACCCTTGGCTAAAGCCATCGTGGAGTCGCAACGAAAGCGTCGTGAAAAGGCTGGCGGTAGTGCCTACCTTCAGGAGCCCGACCTCAAGAACGGGGTAGGGGCGCTCCGCGATGTCCAAGGTTGCGTTTGGCTGGCCCGCATCGCCCGCGGCGTCGCTGGACCGCGCGGCCTCGGTGCCACGGGTTTTTTACCGACCTCCGACCTTGCCAAGTTCGAGCAAGCCCGGGCTTGCCTATTGCGCCTGCGGTGTGAGCTCCATTTTCAGGTGACCCGTCCGACGGAGCAGCTTTCCCTCGAACGCCAAGACACGATTGCCGAAGCCTTGGGTTACCCGGGTGATTTGAAGTCCCGTATCGGTGCCTTGATGCGTGATTACTTTGACGCCGCTGATCACGTTCGCCGTTGTGCGGAGATGGTCGAGGGTGCCGTGCTGGGCGAGCCCGAGCCCGTGGGGTGGGGCGAAGCCATTTTGGTCGATGGCTTCCGGCTTGTGCCTGGCGGCACGGTCGCTGCTCAGCATCGTCTGATTTTTGAAGAGGACCCTGGTCGCCTCGTCCGCCTCTTCCGTTTATGCCAAGTCCATGAGGCTCGCCCGGAGCGGGCACTTTCATTGTTGGTCCGCGAGCGGGCTCATCTGTTGTCGCCCGATGTCGCCTACGCCGAAGAGTCTTGCAGCGCCCTTAGGGCAATGCTGACCGAGGCGGGCCGGGTCTACGGCGCGCTCCACGCGCTGCGTGAGCATGACCTACTTTACCGACTCGTACCGGAGTTCGCTGGTTTACACTGCTTGGTGCAGTTTGAGTTCTATCACCGTTGGACCGCGGATGTGCACACGCTCCGTTGCTTGATGGAGTTAGACGAGATTTACGAAGGCAAGACCGAGGTCGATCGGCGCTACCGCGAGGTCGTCTTGGGCTCGGAGGCACCCTCGTTCCTCTACGCCATCCTTTTCCTGCACGATATCGCCAAGGCGGGCGGCATCGCCGGACATGCCGAACGCGGTGTCCCCATTGCCGAGGTCGTCCTGGAGCGCTTGGGCTTCGACGCCCGCGAACGTGAAGTCGCTGCTGCGGTCATTCGCCACCATTTAATTATGGGTATCTACTGGCAACGCCATGACGTGGATGATCCCGCTAACATCGAGCGCTTTGCATCGATTGTCGGTGATGAACAGGTCCTGCGGAGCCTACATGTGCACACCCGTTGCGATGCCCGCGCCACTTCGCCGGACCTTTGGACGAGCTTTAAGGATGGCCAGCATTGGACGCTTTATCGTCGTACCTTAGCCAAGCTCGCCGGCGAAACCGAAGCCGAGGCCGAAGTCGCCGCGACGGCCTTGCGCGAACAGACCGCGGAACTCTTGGCAGGGACCGTACCAGCGGATGAATTGGAGGCCCATTTCACCCAGATGCCTTCCGGGTATTTCTTGCACGTCGCGCCGGAGGATGCGGCAGTACACGTAGGGTTAATTCATCGCCTCATCGCCACCGTCGCCCACGAAGATGCCGAACAGTCGCTCCAGCCGATTGTGGAGTGGCACGACGACGTCGGCTCCGGTCAGTCCGCCGTCACCGTGGTGACGTGGGACCGCGCTGGCCTCTTTAGTCGCATGGCGGGGGCTTTCGCGGTCGCTGGCATCAACATCGTCTCTTGTCGCGCGTTCTCGCGGGAGGACGACGTCGCGATCGACTTCTTTAAAGTTGTCTTACCGGTCGGTAAGGAACTCGGTGCCAAACAGAAGTTCGCTGCAGCCTTAGCCAGTTCTTTGGTCGGTGGCTACGACCTGATCGACGAAGTCGGCCAAGAGGAAGTCCGGGCCACGTTGACGGCCCCGCGGCGTAAGGCCTTTGTGCCACTCGCCGCCGAGGTCAGCGTCTATTACGAAGAAGCCTTGGGTCGAACAGTGGCTGAGGTGCAGTGTAATGACCGCCTCGGCCTCTTATTCCGGATGGGCTTGGTCATTCGTGGGGCGGGCTATGCGATTACTTTCGCGAATATTTCGACGGAACAAGGGTTTGCCTTGGATACCTTCTACCTGACCCCTGAACGTGGGCTGACGACGACCCCGCAAAGTCCCGAGGCCTTAGCAGATGGGCTCCGCCAGGTGGTTTCCTGAATTAGGTCCCCCTTGCTTCGGCTGGAAAAAGGCTTAAGGCTATCCAGGTATCACCGCTATGACCTCGAACCTCCTGCACTTAGGTCGTCTTTGCCTCGCGCTGACGGCCTGCCTTAGTCTCTCCGCCGCCGAAACCGCTGCCCCCGCTTCCAAGCCCATGACCACTCCTCCTAAACTTGAAAAGGCCACCTTCGGAGCCGGTTGCTTCTGGGGCGTCGAATACCAATACCGGAAGATTCCCGGCGTCAGCGAAGCCGTCTCCGGCTACAGCGGCGGTAAGACCGAGAACCCCACCTACCGGCAAATCTGCCAAGATAGTACCGGCCATGCCGAAGTCATCGAGGTCACCTTCGACCCGGCTAAAATCAGCTTCCGACAGTTGGTGGAATACTTTTTCCGGATGCATAACCCGACGCAGGTCGACCGCCAAGGCCCGGACGTAGGGGACCAATACCGTTCCGTGATTTTCTTCCACTCGCCTGAGCAGAAGAAGGTCGCTGAAGAGGTGAAGGCCGCGTTGACCGCCGCTAAGGTCTTTGCCGAGCCCATCGCGACCAAGATCGAAGCCGCGCAGACTTTCTGGAAAGCCGAAGAATACCACCAGCGCTATTACGAGAAGAAGGGTGGCCGTCCGTATTGCCACCTGATCGAGTACGCTCCCGGCAAGTAAGCTCCGTGGGGGCCGCGCATCACGGGTCGGACGCGTCTCTGCCGGGTTTCGGCCAGGCGGAGCCTACCCCTGAAATACCTGCCCGGCGCCGACCCATGGCGGCACGCATGCGCCCGCGAAATCTCAGCGAGGTCGTGGGCCATGCCGCCTTACTGGGGCCGAACGCGTTGCTGCCTCGCCTAATCAAAGCCGACAACTTTGGCTCGCTGCTGTTTTACGGTCCACCGGGATGCGGTAAGACCACGTTAGCCGAAGTGATTGCCGCCGAAACGGAGTCCACGGTTGTGCGCGTCAACGCGGTCCTTTCAGGCACGCCGGAACTACGCGAGGTCCTCGCCGAAGCCCGGCGCTCACCTTCGCGTAAGACCGTCCTCGTGGTCGACGAGATCCATCGTTTCAATAAAGCGCAGCAGGATTTACTCCTGCCCGACGTCGAAGCCGGCGTGGTGCGTCTCATCGGTTGCACGACGCATAATCCGGGACTCTATATCGTGCCGGCCTTGTTGAGCCGCAGTCATTTATTTCGGCTCGATCCGTTGGGCGTCGACGAGATCGCGGCCTTCCTAGCCACGGCCTTGGCGGATGCCGAACGCGGACTAGGTGCCTTGGGCATTAAGGCCTCGCCAGCAGTGCTGCATCAGGTGGCGGAAATGGCTTCGGGCGACTTGCGTCGTGCCTTGAACTGCCTAGAAACCTTGGTGCTGTCGGCCCCTGCCTTGGGGATGGTAACGGATGAGGCCGTCGGTGCTTTCGCCCGTGAGCGTCGCATCCGTTACGATGATGGCGGCGACGACCACTACGATACCGCCTCGGCCTTTATTAAATCTGTCCGCGGGAGTGATCCCGATGCGGCGCTTTATTGGTTGTTCCTGATGTTGGCGGGTGGCGAAGAACCCCGCTTCATCGCCCGCCGACTCGTGATTTGCGCTTCTGAGGACGTCGGGTTAGCCGATTCCCGAGCCTTGGGTATCGCCACGGCCGCTTTTCAGGCCTGCGAAATGGTGGGCCTCCCCGAGTGCGAGTATGCCTTGGCGCATGCGACGCTCTTTCTCGCCTTGGCTCCGAAGAGCAACAGCACGACCCAAGCCATCGCGGCGGCCAAGGAAGCCGTCCGTTCCCAACCTCGGCAAGAAGTCCCGTTACACCTCAAGGACGCCCACAATGCTTTTAATAAAGGTCAAGGGAACGGCGGTACTTACCAATACAGCCACGATTACCCGGATGGAATCAGCGGACAGGATTACCTGAGTAAGCCACTCTCGCTCTATCAGCCCGTCACGGCGGGTGCGGAGGCGGGTCTCGCGGAGCGCTTAGCGCACTTACGGAAACTTAAAGAAGCGATTCGCTCGCGCGGGGGTCGCCCGTGAGCAAGGTTGCGCCGCGGTTGCCTTGGTTTGGCCCTGGCCGCTTTCCTTTGTACCTTGCTCCGATGGCTCGGCATACCGACGTCGCTTTCCGTCAGCTATGTAAAGAGCAGGGGGCGGACGTCATGGTCAGCGAGTTCGTCCAGTCGGAAGCTCTCATCCGTGGTAACGCCAAGGCCTGGGAGATGGTCGACTTCACGGAAACTCAACGTCCCATGGGGGTCCAGATCTTCGGGGCGACCCCGGCTTCCATGGCCCAAGCCGCCCGGCAAGTCTGTGATCGGGTCCGACCCGACTTCCTTGACCTCAATTTTGGCTGCCCGGCCCATAAAGTCATCGAGCAGAACGCCGGCTCTGGCCTCCTTCGCTGCCCGGCCCTCCTTTACGACCTCGTGAAAGCGGTCAAAGACGCCATTCCGGACGTCCCGCTGACGGCCAAGATGCGGCTGGGCTGGGATTATGCGTCCGTCGTGGCGGTGGAAGTCGCCGTTCGGCTCGAGCAATTAGGCGTCGAGGCCATCGCCGTGCATGGCCGGACGAAAGAGCAGGGCTACTCGGGCGAAGCTCATTGGGGTTACATCGCCCAAGTGGCCGCCGCGGTCTCGATTCCGGTGATTGGTAATGGAGACGTTAAGGACGGCTTATCAGCGAAGCGTCGGCGCGACGAGAGTGGTGTCTCGGGCCTCATGGTCGGCCGGGCGGCACTTTCGAATCCTTGGATCTTTAATGAAATCAAGGCGGCCTTGGCGGGGCAGGGTGAGATCACCCCTGTCATTACTGCTCAGAAACGATGGGATGCCATCATCCGCCTTTCGGAGCTGACCTTAGAAGTCCATGCCTCTCGGCTAGGTTCGCGTGATGTGCGTTGGATGTTGGATCGGCTTCATCCGTTGACGCATGGTCTGCCAGGCTCGCGAAAAATCCGTGACCGGATGCGCAGCTGTCTCTCGCTCGATGACCTTCGGCATCTGCGCGCTGAACACCTCGCGGAACTTCTGGTAACTGAATAAGTTGATTTTGCAGGGCTTCGACACCTGTTCGTCACACGTGCAATAAAAACCTCATTTTGTTACTCGCAGGCCCCCTGTTAATAACCTGTGCAGGGCTTGCTCTTGTGACGTCGGAAGGGCCGCCCATCAACAGGGTCGTATTCGCACCCGCGGATCACATCACCCCGCCTCTTTCCCCAAGCGCCTTTAACAGGCGTTGAATTAACAAAACAAACCATTAGTAGTCAACGACTTGCAAATTGACAATTCCGAGTCCAACTCGTGAAAACTCGCCGGTGCTCGTCGGACCCTCAGATGGTCATTCAAACTTTTAACACATTTTAACAACTTTCAGGCTTTCAAAGTGCCTGTGAACAACCTTCCTCAACCTTCCCCTTTCCTCATGGCCAGCCCCGTCAGTCACCTTTCCCTTTGGGAGACCGCAAAAAGCGAGCTCCGTACCACTTTCTCCCGTACCGACTACGATACTTGGATCTCCTCCTTGAATCCCATCAGCATCGTCGAGGGCAATGTCCTGCTCATCGAAGCCCCGACCGTGCTTTCCGAAGCTTGGGTGAACAGTAACTACGGTGACGTACTCCGTCGCGTGCTGACCCTCGTCGCTGGCCGGAGCATGGACTACCGTCTGACGGCCGCCGCGGGCGATACCCGTGAGCAGGCCAATGAAGAAGTCGTTGTCTCCCGCCCTTCGCGTCACACCGCGGCCGCACCGGCTCCCGTTATCAAGAGTTCGAACACTTTTGAGAATTTTATTGTTGGTCCAGAAAACGAGATGGCCCACGGCGCCTCGCTCGCTGTCGCCAAGGAACCCGGCAGCAACTACAACCCGCTCTTCATCCATGGTCCGACTGGCCTAGGTAAGACGCACTTGATGCATGCCATCGCTCACTCCGTCTACGCCGCCAACCCGAAGGCCCGGATTGCTTATATTTCTTCGGAGACCTTTACGAACGAGTTCATCCAGGCGCTACAGGCTGGGAATATCGCCGCCTTCCGTCGTCGTTACCGTGAACTCGATCTGCTCTTGATCGACGACATTCATTTCCTCGCCGGCAAGGAATCGACCCAAGACGAGTTTTTCCATACCTTCAACGAGCTCCATAACTGCCACAAGCAGGTCGTCCTCACGAGCGACCGTCCCGCTTCCGAAATCGCAAAGCTGCAGGAGCGTCTCGTTTCCCGCTTCCAGTGGGGCATGGTGGCTTCGATTCAGGCCCCTGGCCTCGAAACGCGCACCGCCATCCTGCACAAGAAGGCCCAGGCCCGCGGCCTCGAACTTAGCCCAGAAATCGCTGATTTCATGGCTTCACGGATTGCCCGCAATGTCCGTAACCTCGAAGGCGCCATCACCCGTATCTCGGGTCTGACGGGCATGACCCGCAAGCCGCTCGACCTCGTCCAGGTTGAGAAGCTCCTCCATGATATTCTCGTCGAGGAAGCCAGCCACACCCTCACGGCTGAAGTGATTCAGCGTAAGGTGGCGGAACACTACCGCATTCAGATGTCCGACATGACGTCCAAGCGCCGCATGCAGAACATCGCCTTCCCTCGCCAAGTCGCGATGTACCTCACGACACAGTTGACGGGTATGTCCCTCGTTTCCATCGGCGGTGCCTTTGGTGGCCGCGACCATGGTACCGTCATTCACGCCCGTAAGACGGTCGTGAATCAAATGGAAGTGGATCCGAATGTTCGCCGCACGGTCGAGTACCTGCGCGCGCAGCTTTCGACCAACCGCGCCTAAACTTTTCAGTGTGTGATGCACGCAGCCTGACCTTGGTGGGTCAGGCTGCTTTATTTACGGCTGGACCGCGGTCAGCCTAAGAAAGCTTTGACTTGGGCCACGCGAGCGGAGTCGGCGACGGGAATCGCATCGGCCGGCCAGTCGGGCGCCGCCCCGAGCGAAACGCTTGGGGGACGGACGGTCATGCGCGTGCCTTGGATACCGCGTAGCGAGGCATGGACTTCGCGGACGCCCGTGCGGTGCACGAGTTCGGCGACATTGGTTTCGCTAACGCCGCCGCCGGCTAAAATAACGCAGCGATCACCCGCTTGCTCTACGAGCCGGGCGATGACCGCCGCCCCCGCGAGGGCGTTGGGGGCTTGGCCCGAGGTCAGCACGCGGTGGCAGCCCGCGGCGATCACGGCTTCCAAGGCGGTGGCAGGGTCGGCGGCCCAGTCAAAGGCTCGGTGGAAGGTGACGGACATCCCGGCGGCGGCTTGGACGAGCGTTCGGGTGCGTTCGATGTCGACCGTGGCATCGGACTTAAGGAGTCCGAAGACTACCCCGTCCGCCCCCGCCGCCTTGGCGATGGCGATTTCGCGCAGCATGATACGGAACTCAGCGTCCGTGTAGAGGAAGTCGCCGCCCCGTGGGCGAATCATGACGTGGAGCTTGAGGCCCGGGAGGGCTCGGGTGGCCTCAAGGGTCCCTAGGCTCGGAGTGGTGCCGCCCTCAGCGGTGTTTTCGCAAAGTTCAACGCGGTCGGCGCCCCCTTGTTGGGCGGCAAGTGCCGAGGCGTAGGAGTAGGCGACGATTTCGAGTAACATGGGAGTAAGAGGGGGACCAGAGAGGGAGTAAGCCGTCCCCAGCTCGGTGGCAAGCGAGGGCCGCCCCGCAAACCTATAAACCCTCTTGCTAGTTCAAACCCTGCCAGCATTGATGTGGGCGTTCCTTGTTCGTTTTTCCCAGGGGAGTCCTCGACAGGACTGAGATGAGGCTTGGCCTCGAACCCTTGTACCTGATGCGCATTGCGCCGTAGGAAGTGGATTGTTCAGTGCACCCCCTTTTTTCGGACCGTTGATGCGTTTCAGAGCGAACGCTTTCTTCCCGCATTCATGGTCACCGACAAAACCTCTCCCTTTCCAAAATCCGCCCGCATCTATGTGCCTGGCTCGCGGCCCGATGTCCGTGTGCCCATGCGGGAGATCAACTTGGCGCCTTCCCGCCGGCCGGACGGCACCCTGACGCCGAACGAGCCCCTTCGCGTCTATGATACGTCTGGCCCCTGGGGTGACACCGCGTTTCACCACGACGTCGAACTCGGCCTCCCCTCCATTCGCCTACCTTGGATCCTCGAACGTAACGACGTCGAGGCCGTCCCCGGCCGCGAACTGAAGCCGGAAGACGACGGTTACCTTTCTTGGAAGCACGCCGAAACCGCCCAGCGCGCGACCTCGCGTAATCGCTTGGTCCAGTTCGACCGCGCCGACCGCCAAGTCTATAAGGGCAAGCCTGGCCAGCGCCCAACCCAGCTCGCCTACGCCAAGCAGGGTATCATCACGCCCGAGATGGAATACATCGCCATCCGCGAGAATCAACGTGTCCAAGCCGCCCGCCAAGAGCAGGCGTTGCCGCGTCACGCCCTCGGCTTCCAGCACCCGGGTCAGTCCTTCGGGGCCGCCATCCCGGACGAGATCACCCCGGAATTCGTCCGCTCAGAGGTCGCCCGAGGTCGCGCTATCATTCCAGCCAATATCAATCACCCTGAGCTCGAGCCGATGATTATCGGCCGTAACTTCTTGGTGAAGATCAACACTAACATCGGCAACTCGGCAGTGGCCTCGTCCATCGAGGAAGAAGTCGAGAAGATGCGCTGGTCGATCAAGTGGGGTGGCGACACGTTGATGGATCTTTCCACTGGCAAGAACATCCACCAGACCCGCGAGTGGATCCTGCGCAATTGTCCTGTCCCGGTTGGTACCGTGCCTATCTACCAAGCACTCGAGAAGGTCAACGGACGCGCCGAAGACCTCACCTGGGAAGTCTTCCGGGATACGTTGATTGAGCAAGCCGAGCAGGGCGTTGACTACTTTACCATCCATGCCGGCGTGCGTTTAGCCTATATCCCGATGACCGCCCGTCGCGTGACCGGTATCGTTTCCCGGGGTGGCTCGATTCTCGCGAAGTGGTGTCTCTCGCACCATAAGGAGAA
>CAITUF010000326.1 GCA_903895475.1 uncultured Opitutia bacterium
AACCCATGGCCACGGTCATCGGTAGCCGCTGCAGGACGACGGCCCAGAGGGTGTAGCAGAGGGCAGCTGGGACGACCCCGAGAAAGATGAGGTGTCCCCACGCGGATGGGCTGAGGCGGGCGACCGTGCCCGATAGGTCGTTCGAAAAGGGGAGCAGTCCGAGTGTGCCAATCCAGATGGCCCAAGTCGTGACGTCGATGGCGGAGTAGCGCTTGGTCAGTGCCTTACTCATCAGCGTCTGGATGGCGGCGCAGATGGCCGAACCAAAGATGAACGCCGTCCCCTGGTTAAGCGTGAGGCCCTGGTCGAAGACTCCCGAAGTCAAGGCCACGCCGAGCATCGAGACGAAGATACCGAGCCAGGCGAAGGGGGTGACGCGCTCGCGGCCGGTGATTACTCCGAACAACACGACGAGGATTGGGACGCACGAGATCAGCATCGAGCCAGTGCCCGCATCGACGGTCTGTTCCCCGAAATTGATACCGAGGTTATACAGCGTGAACGCGAAGAGACCCAGAAGGGAGATTTGCGGGATATCTCGTAACGCGGGCAGGGGACGACCACGGAAAAACCAAACCATCAACATCACCGAGGACGCGATGAGGTAGCGTAGGGCACCGAGCTCGCCCGCGCCGACTTCATGGACGATGGCACGGACGTTGACCCAAGACATGCCCCAAGCGACGAGGTTGAAGCCCATCGCAACGTAAACCCAGCGGAGCGAGCCGGAGGGTGCTGGCGAGTTCGGGGTACTCACTTGCTGGCGGCCTTCTTGCCGGCGTAGGCCGTGTAGCCGGCTTCGCTGGCCAGTTTAGCGTCCTTGGGCTTCAGAAAGGTAACCTTCGGTAGGCTGCCGTCGGTTTGACGCGGGCCGATCAGTGCAGCCTCATCGAAGCTTTCAAAGGAGGTGTCGGTAAACTTCTTCTCGGTGGCAAAGGCGTTATTCTTGAGTTCGCACTGGGCGGCGTTGAGGTGGGTGACATCGCGGTTACCACGGTAGCTCAGGTTGCCGATGATGCGGTGGCCCACGCCATCAATGTCCGCTGAGTTATCCGGCGGGCGCATGAGGAAGTTGAAGTCGTTGGAGTTACGGTAAGCCGAATTGTATGACCAGTCGCCGCCCATGAGGTGGTGGTTGGCGTAGAAGCCGCTGGACTTGTTGCGGAACGCCAAACACCCCTCGGTGACATGGCGGGGGGCGGGGTTAGGGACTGCTTGCTGTGGGGTATTGCCATAGCCGCCGATCTTGAAGCCATTGCCGTCGCCATGCTTTTCGAACTTGGGTCCATAGCCGTTATACATGGCCCAGCAGTTCTCAAAGCGCACGACTTCTCGGGAGGTGATGCAGTCGTAGCCGTCATCGCTATTAAACCAAGCCCGACAGCCGCGGAAAATATTATTAGTGGCGCCTTTAGACGGGTGGCAACCGAAGCCGTCGACATTGCCCCCGCGGGCATCCTCGGAGGTGTAGTCGTAGTTGTTATAGGCGTCGCAGTTCAGGAAGAGGTTGTCGGATCCATTGAGCGCGTAGATGCCGATGGCCTGACTGTCGTGGAGGCTGAGGCGTTCGATGATGTTATGGCTACCGTGGTTCTCGAGGTTGCACGACTGTCCATGGCCTTTGAAGTTCACCTGGGTGCCGATGACCTCGAAGCCACGGAAGTGCAGCCAAGAGCCCATGACTTGAAACGCGTTAATCCGTCGGTTCGGGGGCTTCACTTCGGAGCAATCGAACACGGGCTTCTCGTCCTGGTACGCCCAATAGCGAATCGGTTGACCCGCTTTGCCGCTCTTGCTGAAATAATAGATATACGTCCAGATGCGCTGGGTCCGCGCCACCTTGTCAGGATTGGCCTTATAGGTCCCCCCGCGGATCCAGACCGTATCGCCCGGTTCGGCGAGGTCTTGGGCCTTCATCAGTGAAGCCAAGGGCTTGTCGATCGTCCCCGCCTGTTCGTCC
>CAITUF010000327.1 GCA_903895475.1 uncultured Opitutia bacterium
AGGATGACCTCTTGTCCGTCGGTATCCTTTAGCACCGCGGCCATCATGCCGGCTCGGCCCAGTGGATCTGGGATGTCTGGCAAGGGCTCGGCCGCCGTCAAGTGGAGGGCGAGGCAGAGCAGGGTAAAGATACGGAGGGCGGACAGGGGCATGTCGGGGTATCTATGTAGATACCACCTCGACGGACGCCTGCCAGCCTAAGCGTTATTCTTCGCGGCCCAACCAACCTTCAGATGAACGCATGCACGGACGGATTTCGCCGTTTACGACGGCAATCCCTCCATTCCACTTCGTACAGCCTGTTGTCAGTAAGGCCGCGGGGGCTTCACCAGCCTCGGTCCAGGTATCTAGCGTCTTATCGTAGGAAAGAATCTTCTTTGAGAAGCCCGGGTGCTTCGCGCCTTCGACTTTGCCAGCCAAGGTGCCGTCGTCTCCGCCGAGCAGGAGCGCTTGCTCGCCGACAAAGGGGCAGGGGGTGGGCGCGGCGGCGATCGGACGTGGTAGCGGCGCGAGGCGGCGCCATTCTTTGCCTAGCGTGAAGGCATGGCAATCGGACAGGTACTCGCGCTCGGCGCCTTTAGCCCCGGCGGTTAAGGCCACTCCACCGAAGAGGAAGAACGTGTCCTTGGTGCCAGCGGCTTGCGCGAGCATGCGGCCCGAGCCCGCCCAGAGTGGGAGCTCTTTCCAGCCGCCGGTCAGGTTCGCGAGGTCGATAGCATAAGCCGTCGAAGACGCCGCGGTCGCATCCGGACGCTCGGTCCCGCCGGCGACGATGACTTTGCTGCCGACTAAGGCGCCGGCCGCATAAGCGAGCGGGCGGGGGAGGAAGGGAAATGGACGGACCTTGAGTTCGCCTTCTTCGATGCTGAGTACGTAGCAATCTTGATAGTGGCGTTCAGCGTTAGCGCCGCCGATGGTTAGCAAGCCCTGGCGAATGGAAATGCCGACGCCATAGCCGATGGGACGAGGTAACTTCCCGGCCTCGGTCCACTTGCGGTTACGTGGGCCAATCGTGTAGACGGTGTCATGCCAGACCTTGGCACCGCCTTCCCACGCCGGCTTGGTCGGAAAATTGGAGCCTCCGGCCATGAGCAGGAGGTCGCCCGACGTGCCGAGGAAGGCACCGCCAACGCCCGGGGCGTTGGGAGATTCAGGAATTCGGGACCAGCGCATCGACATCACATCACAAGCAAGACAGCCCCACGCCCCCTGTCCAGAGATTAGCCAACCGAGTCTTATCATTTACTCAGATAATCCTAGGGTTTTTGGTCGTTCAGACCCTTTCGATTGGGGCGCCGAATCCCCCGATGGGTTTTGTTTGACACCCTTGCCCGATTATTGCCTTCATTCAGGTCCTTTCGCACTGCCTGGTAGCTCAGCGGTAGAGCAGGTGACTGTTAATCACTTGGTCGTAGGTTCGATCCCTACCCAGGCAGCCAGAAAGGGACTTTTTCGTAAGCCGACCCTCCCCGGGACGGCTTAGCTGGCTTCACCTTCTCCTTGACCACGGGGGCGGTTGCGGGAGGATGCAAGTCACTATGGGCCAGCAAACCAACAAAGTTATCAAGCGTCGTCGTCTCCGTGCTTACCTCGAGCGCAAGAAGGAGCGGATCAAGGCCGCCCGCGTCGCCGCCAGCAAGAAGAAGTCGAAGAAGTGAAGCGCTGCGGTGGCATGGCCTGTTGGCAGGCCGCGCTCATCGCGCTGGCCCTAACCGCCTGCGACTCCCCGCCGCCTTCCGCTGTCGATCTACCGGGAGTGGCCTATGTCCACCCGAAGCGACGCTCGGAAGCCGACGTGCAACGTGCTTCGGAGGCGTTCTACGCCAAGGAAACGCATGGGCAGGACGTCGTTTTTCGCTCGGTTGAATCGGAGCACGCTGGCTACTATTTTTACACGAAGTTCGCTTTCGAGCCGCCCGTCGACGCCCGCGTGGTCTTGGAAGTAGTCCGTTCGGAGGCCACGGCGCCCGAACGTTATGTCTTCTCGACGAAGGTTCGTCCGCAATTTCCGCTCGGTGAATATGTCATCGGCCTGACGGGTAAGGACGCGGGTAGCCCGAAGTGGGTGCCGATTGCTTGGCGCCTTTCCGTCGTCGATGCCCAAGGTAAAGTCTTGGCGGCGACGCATAGTTTCCTCTGGGGTTCGCCCACGGATCTCGGCCAGAAGTAAGCGATGAAGGCTGTGGCTTGGACCGCTTGGCGCCCGTTGCGGCTCGCGGACCCAGTGCCGACCCAGACGTTGCGCGAGCAGCTCGATGGCGGGCAGGCGTTTCGCTGGAATGCGGATGAAGACGGTGCGTGGACGGGCGTCTTTGGACGTACCGTCGCCGGGGTGCGCGCCGGCTCGAATGGCCTCGAGTGGCGCGGGGTCGTCGGGGTGTCGACCACAGAGGCCGCCTTGCAGTCCTACTTAGACGCAGCGGGCGGGCAGGCCGGGTTCGTGGAGACTTTACCTTGGCGCTCCGATGCGGTGTTGCGTGCCGCCATCGCGGCGAATCCCGGGTTACGTATCTTACGCCAAGATCCGCATGAGGCTCTCATCGGCTTTCTTTGTAGTTCCAATAAACGTATCCTGCAGATTCGTCAGATGGTCGCGCAGTTGGCGACGACCCTAGGCGATCCGTTGGGCGGCGGTTTTCACGCCTTGCCTACCTGGGCGCAGTTGGCGGCCGCATCGGATAGTCAACTGAAGGCCTGCGCGCTCGGTTACCGCGCAGCCTTCTTGCGCGGCACGGCCCAGCGCCTGCAGGCTCGTCCGCATTGGGCCGAAGAATTCCAGGCTTTAGCGACGGCGGATTTATTATCCGAGCTTCAGCGTTTACCGGGAGTCGGACCAAAGGTTGCCGCCTGCGTGGCACTGTTTGGCTTTGGACGGCTGGAAAGTTTCCCAGTCGATACTTGGGTCGTGCAGGCCTTGGCCGGCGCGTATGGTTTTCATGGCTGGGCGCCCGCGCGGTTAGAGGAGTTTGGGCGCGCGCATTTTGGCCCAGCGGCGGGCTTGGCCCAGCAATACCTTTTCGCCGCCGCCCGTGCTGGCCGCTTGCTGCAGCCTTTTGCGCTGCCAGCTGACGAGGTTAAGCCACGCCCCAAGTCGCGCGGACGAGCTCGGCGGTGAGTGCAGTGCTAGGTGGTCCCGCCGAGACGAGACGACCTTCACTGAGTACGAGGACCCGCTCACAAGTCCGGGCCCAAGCGAGGTCGTGGGTGCAAACGAGCACCGCAGCACCGGCTTGGGCGCTGGCACGGATGGCGCGCCCAACGAGCTCGCCGCGACAAAGGTCTAACGCGGTCGTCGGTTCATCGAGGAGCAAGACTTTACCATAGGCGTCGCCGAGGGCGCTGAAGGTTAGGCTCAAGTGAGCCAACTTGCGTTCACCGCCGGAAAGTTCGGAAAGTTTACGAGCCGTCAGCTCGTGCAGTCCGAAGCGCTCTTGCCAGCGGCGAAACTCGGCCGCCGAAGCCGTGAGCGTGCCGAGCTCTGTGAGGGTGAAGTCCCAGGCCGATGTGGGGTGCTGCGGCGCGTAGGCGCGTAGGCGCGCGAGCTTTTCAGGGGCGGTCTGCCGAGGGTCGACCCCACCGAGGGTCAGGTCTCCAGTGGCTTCTGGTAGCAGGCCCGCGCAAGCGCGCAGCAACGTTGTCTTGCCGGCTCCATTGGCCCCGACGACGGCGACGACTTCACCGGCGGAGACCGTGAGGGCAATGCCATCGAGTACGGTGCGCCCGGCTAAATCCACCGAGAGTCGGAGTGATGCAAGGAGGACTTCACTCATGGCGGCGGGAGGCGATCCAGACAAATGCCGGAGCCCCGAGGAGTGCCGTCATGGCGGCGGCGGAGATGGGCGTCTGCGGCCAGAGCGAGCGGCCTAAGGTATCCGCCAAGAGAAGTAGGCCGGCTCCGAGTAAACCGGCGAGCGGGAGCATGGCGCGATGGCGTGGTCCCACCAGCGCCCGTGCGAGGTGCGGTGCGAGTAAACCGATGAAGGCTACCTGTCCGACGAGGCAAATGGCCGCCGCTGCCGCGAGGGCGGTGAGGAGAACGCCTTGGCGGCGGGTCTGCGCCACGTCGCTTCCAAGGCAGAAGGCCATGTCTTCGCCCAAGGCGAGTCGGTCTAGGGCCGACGCTTGGGTCAGCAATAAGAGCGCCGCCAGCACGCAACCGAGAATCGGTAGCCAGGCTAGTTCAAGCGTGGCGGTGCCGAGCCAATCCCCCGCGGCGCCATTGATTAAGATATCGCGCGCTTCCGGAAAGCGGGCGGCAATCAGTAACGTACCCGCCGCCGTAAAGGCGTTCAGTCCTAGTCCTGTGAGCAGAAGTTTCGGGGTCGACCGACCGCTACCGAGCCAAACTAAAACAGCGGAGGTCGCTAAGGCTCCCGCGAAGGCGGCGGTGGGGAGGGCCCAGCGATGATTCCAGGTGAACTCGGTGGATCCCGCTAAGAGGAGCGCGATGCCGAGAAGGGCCCCGCCGAAGACGCCAGTTAGTCCTGGATCCGCCAAGGGATTACGGAAGACGCCCTGTTGGTTAGCCCCACCCAGCCCGAGGGCTAGTCCCGCGGCGAGGGCGGCCAGCACGCGCGGTAGGCGTAGCATGAGTAGTTCGCCGTTGGTGCCCCAGCCGAAGCCAGCGCTGCCGCAGGCAAGCGCGGCTAAGGCTAGTAAGGCCAAGAGCAACGCCGCGAGGGCGAGGGTGCCGACGTGACCCTTCATGGTCACTTACCGAATAAGGAGTCGAACGGGTTCCGCGGTTTCGGCGTCGCGTTATTGTTCGGCGGCGTCGTCCGGTCGGGCTGTACGGTATTCTGGTCTTGGTAGCTAGCACCGGAACGGATGTTATTCACGGCAGTCTGGAGCCGCTCGACGAGGTCGTTCTGCAAGTTGTTCAGCGACCCGCTGAATTTCACGCCGGGTCCTTTGGTGGAGCCATCTGGCACCGGGATGCCATCGGCAAAGCCGAGGAGGGCGAAGTACTGGGCGTAATCCCCTTTACCGCGGATATCGGCTTGAAGGCTTAAAGGCCAATCTGAGAAAGTCAGTTGGGAGCGGGCGCCGATTTCCCCGAGGGCGCTGAGCATTAGGTCAGGGTTGGAAACTTGGGCCTTGGTGATTTTGATGGTACCGTCGGGCATACGCTGAGCGAGGAACTCGGCGTTATCATATTGGAAGTTCGCGAGGGACTTCTGCAATTTCCCCATGGCCGAGATGGCGGCCCCAATCTTGGCAACCTTTTCGCCTTGCTGCTGATTCTTCGTGAGTACCCCCGCGAGGATGGCGAGTCCACCGACCACTTCCGCGGCGTCGCCCGCCTTCTCGGCGGTGAGGGACATGGCGCTATCCTTGCCGCCAAAGGCTTGGATTCGCCCGCCCTTCGAGGTGAGGCCGGCATACATGTTCATCTTCGCCACCAAGGCGTCGAGGTTGCCAGAGACGCCTTCCGCGGTGGCCCACGCATCGGCCTTGCCGTCGACGAATTCGCGCAATGAGGGGAACGCGGCGGCCACGGAGCCAAAGTCAAATTGGGTTAACGTGAGCTTAGACGTCAGCGCATAGGGACCGCCCGTGGTCGTGGTTTGGAAGGAAAGTTTACCGCCCCCGCCCAAGGTGCCTTCGGCGATCTTACCCTGAACCTTTGAGAGCGTGACCTGTTCCTCAACGACGTCCACTTGGAGCGAAACGTTCTGCGCGACGATGCCCTTGGCGTAGGCTTTCCCGATGCGCACTTGGGCTTGGCCAAACTGATTGTGCCAGAGCGGGCTAGTATCCTTAGTGGTGTTCGGCTTGACCGGTTTATCGGTCGGCTCTGCTTCCGCCTTGGTTAGTACGGCGAGGAGGTCGTCACCCGCTACGTTGGGGAACTCGGCCAGGACTTTCCACTCGGAGCGTTCGCCGTGGTTGGTCTGCTTAACGAGGATTTGACCTTCAGAGACGCCGTCGCTTTCGATGCGGATGCGGCCGGAAACTTCGAGCCCTTGCGCGTTCGGGGTGTAGGTCCCGCTCAGCGTGGCGGCTTTGACTTTGCCTTCACGGTCCTTGAACGCGAGTTCCTTGAGATTGAGCGTCGCCTTGATTTCGCCGGTGGGCGCCATCGTCGCCGCCGCCGCGTAGCTGCCGGTCGTGATGACGTTGAGGGTCTCGGCAAAGGGTTGTTCAGCCATTGCGCCTAAATTCCCCTGTAAGCGCATCGTGGTGGGGGCCTCGCCCATGCCCCAAGAAAGGTCGCCCGTTGCTAAGATGCGGCCATTGTTCGCAAGCTTCGCTTGGGTGAACGCTAACACGCTGGCCTTGTCGCCGAAGCTGAGGTCAAGGCCAGCCGTGAGGTCACAGCGACTAACCCAGAGTTTATTGCGCCAGCTCACGCTCGTGTCGACGAAGGCCACGGGCGCGCCTTCGGTGCGGATGAAAAGTCCGCCAGACTTAAAGCCCACGACGAGGTCCGCGCGGTCCAGGTTGCCCGAGAGCTTTAAGCCTGGGACCAAGGCGGCGAGCGATTCTAGTGGCAGCTTCACCGCGCTCGCTTCCACGAGAACGCCCGCCGGCTTCTCGCCAGAGAAGGGGAAGGGTTGCCGTAGTTTGAGGCTGAGGAGGTTTTCGCCGCCGCGCGTGATGCGTGCTTCGAGGCTATTCAGGGCCGGGGCTTTGCCGGCTTCAGCACCGAGCGCCGTCTTCGCGAAGACGCGGATACCAGCTAACTTATCTTTGGGGAGGTCTTCCCAGCCCGGCTGCTCAGCGAGTTCGGCGATACCGACTTGGGCATTCGCTGTCACGGACCAAGCGCCATCCTTGCCCGGGCGCACGACCGCATCGCCGGAGGCGATTTGACCGGCGGCGGAGCTGAGCGAAAATGGGGCGATGAAAATGGCGCCGCCTTCGGAGCGGAGTGGGAGTTGCGCATCCACTTCCTTGAGCAGGACCTTCCCCGCGCGCTCGAGAGTCAGGCCCGCGAACGCGTGCGTCTTAATCGTCGTGATGGTCGGTTCGCCTTTGACGAGCGCCAATTCGGCTTCGCCCGTCCAGCGCCCAGCGGTGGCGGTCAGCTCGGCCATCGCCAAGAACGGCGTGAGCGAGACGAGGTTGGCGTCGCGGGCCGTCAAGGCGAGTGCAGCGTCCTCCGGGAGCTTGCCGTTCGCGAGGTGTAAGGGCTTGGCGAGGATTAAGGAGATGCCATTGCCCGAGATATCGAGTTGCTCGACGTCGAGGCCTTCGGCGGCATTGCGAGCCTGTGCTTTAATCGTCCACGAGGAAGTCGTGTTCCGGGGAATCGTTTTGGAGAATTTCGAGAGATCAGTCCAAGTCGCCTTCACGTCTGTTTGGACGGCCCAGGTGCCGGCCAGCGGAGCCGTCTGTGCTTTGATGAGGCCGGCGACTTGGCAGTCGGGGAGGCTGGAGCTGAGGATACCAAAGCGCGTTGGGTCCAGGTCGAGGATCGCCTCTAAGCTGAGGGTGCCTTGGTCGGCGGTACCGGTGAACTTGAGCGCTGGCCGGCGGGTCGCATCGAGCACTTGACCAGACAGCGCCAAGGGCTTTTGCGGCTCGCGTTGACCACGCAATTCTAAGCCCATGGCGCCAGCGGCCAGCGGGCTATCATCTTTGGCGATGACATTGAGTTCGAACGATTTCACATCGTCGGTTAGATTTTTGATATCGAGACCGGCCTGGCCAAGCGGACGTTGGAGCTGCCCCTTGAAGATGATTTCGGCACGCGGACGCGTGATGGTCGTCCCGATCTTAAAACCTGGCCACACCACGCCGGCCCGGAGTGCGACGGCACCAGCGGAGTCGATGCCTTCACCTGCGGCGCTAAAGCGGACCTCTTGTCCGTCCACCAAGGTCACACGTCCGTTCGCGGAGTACGGCCCGACTTTGAAGCCCGGAAGTTTGGGGGTCGTGGTGGTCGCTGGTACTAGCGGAGTCCCGACGGGTTCGGCGGTAGCGGCGGTGGCGGGCACGCGCGTCGAAAGGTCGAGGTCGAAGCCGCGGATGGTAATTTTTTCGACCGTGTAGGTCCCGAAGGCGGAAGCCCAGATATCGGCTTTGCCAGTGGCGCTCGCGAGTTTGACTTTAGTCCCGTCGGTGAGGGTTAAGTCGACGCCCAGGACTTCGAAGGTGCCATCCAGCGCGGCGGAAACTTTTCCGATGCCCCCTTTGATCTTCGCATCGGCCAAGGCGGCGGCGACGCGTTTGCCGAGGGGGTCGGGTTTTAATTCGGAATCAATCCAGAGGACGGCACCACCCAGAAGCACGACGACGGCGCCGAGGGTCCAGAGACTGATACGAAGGGCACGGGGCATGGGACGATGCCTCCAGATTGGGCGGCTTCTGCTATCGGGCAACAAAAAGCCCGGTGGAATTACTCCCACCGGGCTTGGCGACTGAGTCTTGGCGGGCGGTTTAGGCCTGCGGAGGCTGCTGGGGTGGCTTAGGGGCCGAACTGCGGCCAGCCGCACGCTTCTTGCGGAGGAAGATAGCCTTCGCCCCCTCTAAGTCCTCACTAAAAGACTCGGAGTTTTCGGCGACGTTGCTGCCCTTAATGCTGCGGGTGAAGTTGCGACTGGCGTAGCGTAGCTCCTTCATCGCCATAATCTGGTCATCTTCTACGAGTCGCGTCAGGTAAATGACCTTCTCGCGCGCCCACTCGGAGAGGTCGGCCTGCTGGCTGAGCTCGGCCAACTTCTGTTTGGCTTCGGCCACTTGGCCACCGCGCACGAGGGCTTGGATTACATCGAGCTTTTCTCCCGTGACGGCTTCGCCCACCGCGGCGGCCACATTCACGTCGGTCTGCAGGGTGCTGAACGTCGCGAGGTCGACTTCCGGGAGGATGAGGATCTGCGGGCCAAAGGCGACTGGGGTGCCGTCCTTGGTGATGGCTGCGAAGTTGACCGCGAGTAACGAATCGGCCTTGGCGTTGGCGCCGATCTTGAGTTCGACCACCGCCGTCAGCGCGGAATTCCAAGGTAACGTGCCGAGCTTACGGGTCCGCGTCACGCCGTCTTCGAGTAATTCACCCAGCAGGCGGGCCTGGACATCGCTCCCGCCCTGGACGGTGATTTTCACCTGGCGGAGGAAGCTATTGGACAGGATGGCAAACTGCTCTTCGAAGGCTTCGCTCAGGTCATCGGCCGTCTGACCGAAGTTGGCGGCGCCTTCGCCGGCTTTAGCCATGCCCGTGAGGAGTGTTTCATTGAAGCCGTGGCCGAGACCGACTGTGGAAGTCGTGATGCCAGCGCCAGCGGCCTTGGCGACGTGTTCGAAGATCTTGGCTTCATCGACGAGACCGTGGTTGGCCTGGCCGTCAGTCAAAAGGATGACCCGGGCGATGCGCTCCTTCTTCACGAACGGCGCGAGCTGCTTAACGCCTTCCTGCCAGCCGTCGAAGAGGGCAGTGGAGCCGCCTGACTCGATTAGGCGGACGCGGTTGACCAAGTCATGGGCGTCCCCCACGGCGACCAAGGGTTGGACGACTTGGACGTGATCATCGAAGGCGACCACGGCGATGCGGTCATCCGAGCGAAGGCCCTGGATGATGCGGACCGAGCTTTCGAGGGCGGCCTTGAGGGGGTCGCCGCTCATGGAGCCGGAACGGTCGATGACCAAGGCGAGGTCAAGCGGAGCGCGCTGGGCGGACTCGGAGTTTTCGGTGACGGGCTGGGCCGGAGCGACGAGGCGGACGAGGACGTGCGTCGCAACGGCGGCGGCACGGAGGAAGCCCTTTTTCAGGGGCAGGATTTCGATGGTGGGTGAGTGCATAGGAGCGATCATGGAAAGACCACTATGCATACCACCCGTAAACTGTCAACACCACCAGAGCATCTTTTTTGTTATTAACACCGAAAAGATACTGTCATAAATATGGATTAAACTCTTAAATAACTGTCTTTTAACGCTTTGCGGAATTTGTTCACGATTTCATCTAGGTCTTCTTCGCTGGGCCGACCGCGGTTATCAATATGGAAGGAGGCTTCGCACCAGTGGGAGAGCCGTAAACGCGTCCACCTTTCGCGCTTGGGTTCTTCCCCGCGGGAGGTCGGATGGAAGGCCAATAATTGCTGATAAAGTTCGCGGACTTCCGGCTCTAGATCGGGGCGCATGGACTCCTTGACGACCAGCTTGCGGAACAGCAGGGCCGGCATCGGGGATTCCGAGAGGTCGCGCAGCTGTTGGAAGGTCTCATGGGCGAACCGGCTTTTGCGCGGCGGGGGGGCTCCAGCGTCGGGCTCATTAAGCGAATCAGCGTCAAAAGAGGCAACGCTGTAGAGCCGGTTAGGCCGCATGGAGGCGGGGCGGACATGCCCTTCGGGGTCTTGATGCGAGGCCGTCCGGAAGAAGAGGCGTTCGGCCTCGTTGGGCTGGGCTAATTCATCAATCAACTTGTTCAGTTTATCGACCTGGGCGTTGTCCTTGAGCAGATTGCGGATGCGGTCGAGCTCCCAGCCGCGTTCGGCTAAGAGCCTAGCCAATAGCAATTGGCGCACCTGGAGGCTGCCGTAGTTGGCTTTACGCCGGTCATCATTGGCCCGCTCGGGCTTAGAGATGAGGTTTTCATAGGTGTAGAAGCGCACAAGACGCTCGGTGGCGTGGTGCCGATCGCCAAAGCCTAGTTCTTCGAGCTTTTTTGAGACGTGGTGGGCCAGCTCCTCGGCGGTGCCGAGGAAGTCGTCTCCTATTTGGGCTGAGATTTTTAACATAGAGTTCTTTTATAGACAGCAAGGTGTCAGCATCGTTCCAGCTAGCAATCCTTTATCGTGGTTTGTTAACACCCAGCGGGGGTAATTGTTCCACTGGACCAAAAAACAGGCCGCCCGTTGCTGGGCGGCCTGGAGGCCTGACTCCCTGGTGAGGGGTTAGGAGTTGTGGTTGTAGCCTTCTTCGCCGTGGTCCGAAATGTCCAAGCCGCGGGACTCGTCTTCTTCGGTGGGGCGGAGGCCGATTGTTGCCTTGAGCGCGTAGGCGATGACAGCCGTGGCGACGAGGGATATTACCAAGGTGACGCCGATCGCCTTGAACTGCTCGGTGAGGAGCGTCTGGCCGACGATGTCCTTGAGGTTGGTGGCCAAGTTAGCGTTGGCGTCGACCGTGGCGAGGATACCGGTCATGACGGCGCCCAAGGTGCCACCGACGGCGTGCACGCCGAAGGTGTCGAGCGCGTCGTCGTAACCGAGCTTAGACTTCAGGTAGACCACGGCGAGGAAGGGGATCACACCCGCGAGGACGCCAATGATGACCGCCCCCGTGGTCGTGACAAACCCAGCAGCGGGGGTGATGACGACGAGACCAGCGACGGCGCCGGAGCAGAGGCCTAAGATGCTGGCGTGCTTGCGGAGGATCCACTCGAGGGCACCCCAAGTGAAGGCAGCCACGGCCGCGGCGAGGGTCGTGGTGGTGAAGGCCTGGGCGGCAACACCGTCCGCGGCGAGGGCCGAGCCGGCGTTGAAGCCATACCAACCGACCCAGAGCATGCCGGTACCGACCGCGCAGAGGACCATGCTATGCGGGGTCATCGACTTCTTACCGAACCCGATGCGCGGTCCGAGGATAATGCAGAGGAGGAGTGCGGACCAACCAGAGGTCATGTGGACGACCGTACCGCCCGCGAAGTCGATAGCCTTGATCGTGGCCTTAGCATTCCAGACGCCATTCATGTCGCCGGTGATACCCCAGATGGCGTGGGCCATGGGGAAGTAGACGAGGAACATCCAAGCCGTCATGAAGGCCATCAGGGCCGAGAACTTCATGCGTTCGGCAACGGCACCCACGATGAGGGCTGGGGTGATGATCGCAAACATGAGCTGGAACATCGCGAAGACGTTCTGGGAAATCCAGTAAGCGTAGTCGGTGTTCGGTGCCGAGGTGACCCCGTTCAAGAAGAAGAACTCACTGCCGCCGAAGATATGGCCAAGCAGCGTGCCGTCGAAGCTCTTACCGAAGACGAGCGAGTAGCCGACGGCCCACCAGAGGATGGTGACCAATCCCGCGAGGCCGAAGCACTGGGCGGCGACGGAGAGGATATTCTTCGTGCGGACCAAGCCGCCGTAGAAGAGGAAGAGGCCGGGGAGCGTCATGAAGAGCACCAAGGCGGCGCAGATCATTATGAAACCATTGTGGCCCGGGCCCGTGGCGCTAGCGGCCGGAGTTGTCAGGCCAGCGGGGATAGTGCCCTTGGCATCTTTCAGGACCGCCGAGGGGTCGCCGTTGCCGAGGTAGGCCTCAATGCCAGCTAAGCGCTGTTCAAGGGTGGGGGCTGGCGGTGCTGGCGGGGTCTTAGCCGCTTCAGCCGCAGGAGCGGCTGCCGTGGCGGGAGCGCTGTCCGCCGCCGTCGCCCAGAAGGGCGCCGCCGCGAGAGCGAGGATGGTGAGTGTGCGAAGCAGGGAGTTCATGGCATTCCCCCTATCGCAACGGTCGTGCCAACCGTGCAGGGAAACGCCCCCTCTGCTTTTTTGATTAAAATCCGACTAACCAGCCGCCTGGCCTTGCCTCTTTTCGAGCAATCAGGGGGCGGTTAAGCGTTCAACCGCTACGGCGCGGCCCTTAATTATGCTGATAGCCTTCTTCGCCGTGGTCGGCGATGTCCAAGCCTTGGGCTTCTTCTTCCTCGGTGGGACGCAGGCCGATGGTCTTCGCGACGAATAGCGCAATCAGCCACGTCGCTCCCAAGGAAACAAGAATACACAAGAGCATCGCTAAGAGTTGGCCTTGGAGCAGGCCCTGGGGCATGAGCGCCCCGCCGGCCGCATGCGTGGCGGTGCTCATCAAGAGGGCGGTGGCGAGCGCCCCCAAGGTGCCACCAATGCCGTGGACACCAAAGGTATCAAGGGCGTCATCATAGCCGAGCTTACCTTTCAAGACGGAGCAGGCCCAATAAGAAAGGCCGCCTGCCAGCGCGCCAATCAGAACTGCGGAACTGCCTGAAACGAAGCCGGCCGCATTCGTGATCGTGGCGAGGCCGGCGATGGAGCCGGAGCAAAGCCCGAGCACCGAAGGCTTTCCACGGTGAAGTTTTTCAACGATAGCCCAGACGAGGGTCGCCGCAGCGGCGCCGAGCGTGGTGGTTAGGAAAGCCTGCACCGCGACGCCGTCGGCGGCGAGGGCGGAGCCGGCGTTGAAACCATACCAGCCAGCCCATAGTAAGCCGGTACCGAGCACGCAAAGCACCATGCTGTGGGGGGTCATGGCGCGCTTACCGAAGCCCGCCCGAGGGCCGACCATGATGCAAAGGAGGAGGGCCGACCAACCAGAGGTCATATGCACGACGATGCCG
>CAITUF010000328.1 GCA_903895475.1 uncultured Opitutia bacterium
CCGCGGGTGTTGCCTTCAGAAATCTTCGCCGTGAGGTCACCGAACTTCTTCGACCCCTCGTCGGTGAAGTTCATGCTGACATAGAACGATAGACCGTCGTCCGAGCGGGCCGAGGAAGACTTAATAATCTTACCGGTGGCGTCGGCCTTCTTGCGGACGTAGTAACGCTGCGTGGTGACCTCGCCCGTGCGGCGGTCAACATTGCGCTCCGTCAGGACCTCATAGGTGGCGATCGCACCGCTGTCGTCCTGCAGTGCCTTGGTGGAACGCTCGCGGTCGGTGGGCGCGGGGCGCTCTCCGCGGTAGACTTGACGGAACTCCAACTTGGCCGGCTTCTTGAGCGCGTCCATGATGTCGGGGTTGTTGGCGGCGTCTTCGCCGGGCAACTGGATTTCCAAAGACAAGTCGCCGACGGGACGGATAACGGGCTCGGCGACGCCGAAGGCGTTGACGCGTTGCTCCATGACAGTGATGGCCTGGGCCACCATCTGGGCCGGGGCCATACTCGTCTTATCGCTACTGGACTTCTCGCCAGACTCGACGCCCGACGGGTCGACCTTAAGCGTAAACGCCACACCACCTTGCAGGTCGAGGCCGAGTTTGAGCTTACCTTGCGAAGCGAGCAGCTGCTGCTTCAGGACCAGGATGTTACGCTTCGACTGATCGGGTTCGCGGACGAAATCCTTCTCGTTGTAGAAGAACGGGAGCAGATCCACGCCACTGGGGCGACCCTTGCCTTCACCGATATCACGGAGAGCCTGGTAATAGGAGACCGACTTTTGATCGGCCGGCACGGCCGCATCCTTGTAGTCACGGAAGCGCTTCTTGGCTTCGGCGTGAATCTTTTCGAAGGCCGGCTGATCCTTGATGACCTGCGTCGGGATGAATTCCTCGAGAGGGGTTGGAGAGAGGGGGTAGAACTCGTACACGGCAACTGCCAGCGCGAGAACCGATACCGCCACCTTCCAGAACCAAGTCCTGGATGTCATGGGTATTTCGTGGTTAAGGGGTGGACGAATTAGGCCTGGATGGCCTTAGCGGCTTCTTCGGCTTTGCCGACGATGGCCGACTTATGGACGACCATGCGACCGCTCTCGAGTTCGATGGTCACGCGGTCATCCTTGAGGTGGTAGACCTTGCCGTAGATGCCGTTGGCCAAGATGACCTCGGCGCCGACCGCGAGTTCGGACTGCAGCTTTTCGCGCTCTTTCTGCAACTTACGCTGGGGGGCGACGAAGAAGAAGTACATGGCTGCGATGAAGAGCAGCATCGGGGCTATGCTCAGCAGGAAATTACCTTCAGCGGGAGCAGCTGCCGCGTCTGCCGCAAGTACATGAATACCAATAGTTTGAATGTTAATCATTGTTGTTTTGTTTGGAAATGGGGGCTGAGAACCCCTTGAAATGAGGCGGAAAGGCAAAAAGGCAAGCCCCAGCTCGGGTCGGAATGGTTTTGCTAACCCCCTCAGAGGCGGTCAGTGTGAATAACTCAATCCATGAACGAAGCCTCCCAGGAGCCTGATTCAGCTGCTCCCCATGCGCTAGCCAAGCCGCTCACGCTTGCAGCGACCATCGCCGCCCTTGGGGTGGTCTTCGGGGACATCGGTACGAGCCCGCTCTACGCTTTCAAGGAGTGTCTCCGGGTTAAAGACGCGGCGGGTAATTTCGTAGGGGTCAGTATGGTCGTCCCTACCCTCTCCTTGATCATTTGGTCCCTGATCTTGGTGGTGATGTTCAAATACGTTCTCTTGGTCATGGAAGCCAACGAAGACGGCGAAGGCGGCATCATGACTTTAGTCTCCTTGGCCTCCAGTAAAGACCCGGCCAAGGGCAAACGAAAGCACCGTAGCTTCCTCGTCCTACTGGGCGTCTTTGGGGCGGCCCTACTCTACGGGGATGGCGTCATCACGCCAGCCATCTCCGTGGTCTCTGCCCTGGAAGGGGTCAAAGAAGCCAACGAGCGTCTCCATGGCCCGCTGGGGCCAGAATTTCTAAAATACTTCATCCCCACCGCCGCGATCCTGATCCTCGGGGGGATTTTCTGGCTGCAAAAAATCGGCACCGGCAAGGTCGGCCTTTACTTTGGGCCCATTACGATGATTTGGTTCATCGTCATCGGTGGACTCGGAGCGCTCGCGCTCGCGCTCAATAGCCAGGTCTTCGGCGAAATCATCTGGGCCTTAAACCCGCTCGAAGGGATTAAAATGCTACTGGAGCGCCCGACCATGGGTATCCTCATCCTCGGGGCAGTCTTCCTCTCGGTCACTGGGGCGGAAGCCCTGTACGCCGACATGGGGCATTTTGGGCAAAAACCTATTCGCGCCGCCTGGAGCTTCATTGTCTTCCCGGCCTTGATCTTAAACTATTTTGGCCAAGGCGCTTGGGCGCTCGCGCACCCAAATGAGTTGCTGACCGCGGGCTTCAATCCCTTCTTCAACATGGCGCCGAACTGGGCGCAGATTCCCCTCGTAGTCATTGCGACGCTCGCCGCCATCATCGCGTCCCAAGCCCTGATTGCGGGTGCCTTCTCCATCACGATGCAGGCCATCCAGCTCAATTACCTTCCCCGGATGCGGGTCGTGCAAACCTCCGATGTGGAATCAGGTCAAGTCTACGTCCCGATCATTAACTGGTTACTGATGATTGGCTCCATGTACCTCGTCCTGCACTACGAGAACTCGGAAAACCTCGCCAGCGCCTACGGTATCGCCGTGAGCCTCACGATGCTTGTGACGACGATTCTCTTCGGGCAGTATGTACGTCATCGCCTCAAGATACCGTCCGTGGCGGCCTACGCCCTCCTCTCCCCTTTCATCATTCTTGAGCTGCTTTTCGTCCTGGGAAATACGCATAAAATCCTCCCCAATGGCTGGATGCCCTTAGCCATCGGGGTCGTGGTTTACTACCTCATGAGCGTATGGAACAAGGGGCGGATTGCGATGAAGCAGAAGCTGCAGCTTGGGGCGGGTAACGAAGAATGCGGCCTTTTCCTCGACAGCGTCGAACAGCATTTCAACCAAGGCAAGATGAGCCGAGTCAAGGGGACCGCCATTTACCTTGCGGGCTCAACCAAGGCCGTGCCGATGGCCTTGGCGCATAACCTGAAGCACAACAAGGTACTACACGACCACATCATCATTGTGACGCTCAAGGTCGACGATGGTCGCGCGATCGTCCCAACGGCCGAGCGCGTCCGCTTTGACATGCGCCGACCGAAATTCTGCCGCCTTGATGGCCACGAGGAATTCCCGGCCGTGCTCTCCGTCACGGGTGTTTTCGGGTTCCGCGAAAAACAAGACGTCTTCACCGTCCAAGAGGCCGCCTTTAAGGAACTGGGCATCAACCCAAGCGGTCTGGACACCACCTACTTCCTCAGCCGCGAGACCATCGTCCGGGCCACGTCTGGCATCTCCCTCGATACGGTGCAGGAAAAGCTCTTCGAGGTGCTCAATCGCAATTCCCTTTCGGCGACGGCTTACTTCAATCTGCCGCCCGGCCGCGTGGTCGAGCTGGGCATGCAGGTCGAACTCTAAGCGCTCAGCGCGCGGGGGACTCGAACCGAAAGACAAACGCCTGCGTGCAGGGGTGGTTCTCTTCGTCCGCCATCTCCCGCGGGGTTTCAATCACGCAGACGGCGCCGAGCTGCTCCCACGGTAACGGCTCCGGCCAACCGAGCATCGTGATACGCGTACCGGGCACTGGCCGAAGGGCCTTGGTTCGCACCTGCTTACCCGGCCAGCCGTCGCTGATGAGGTAGGTGATACGGCCATTGGCCGAACGCGTGAAGGTGAAAGGGCCTTCCGGCGACAGGGCCGGGCTGACGTGCGTCAGGGCCTCGGCATTGACGTTTAACCACAGCTCTACGTACAGGAAGTAGTCCGACTGCACCGGATCAGTCGGCGTCAGGGCCTTGTGGGGATCAGCCTCCACCCTGCCCGCGGCGATATCCGCAATCAGCAACCGCAAGGCGTCTTCCTTGGTCTCCGGCACAGACCGGCAGGCCACCAAAAGCAAAACAGCCATCGGAATCCAGATGGCTGCTCGCGACTTCATGCGAAACCTTACTTAGCCCCTTTGCTCTTAGCAACCAGTGCGTAGAACCGGTCGAAAAGAATGTCGGCGTCGTTCGGGCCAGGGCCGGCTTCCGGGTGATACTGTACGGAGAAGACGGGCTTATCCTTGAGGCGCAGTCCGGAGACGGTGTTATCGTTTAGATTTATTTCCGTGACGACGGCGCCGCAACGGTCGAGCTCGTCGGCCTTGGAAGCGAAGCCGTGGTTCTGGGCGGTGATCGAAACGCGACCTTCTTCGGTGTTCTTGACGGGCTGATTGCCGCCGCGGTGTCCGAACTTCAACTTGTAGGTCGTGGCACCGATGGCGTGCGTGATGATTTGGTGACCGAGGCAGATACCAAAGACCGGGTAGGTCTCGATGAGATCCTTCACGGCTTCGTGCGCATACTTGAGGGCCGCGGGATCGCCCGGGCCGTTCGAAAGGAAGACGCCGTCCGGGTTATAGGCGCGGATGACCGAGGCCGGGGTCGTGGCCGGGAAGACCTGCACATCAAAACCCGAAGCCACGAGACGACGGAAGATCGAGGTCTTGGCACCGAAGTCGTAAGCAGCGATGCGGTAGCGCACCGGACGATCCTTCGGCTTGTTTAGGTTGGTACCGGGAACGGAGAAAGCTTCGCAGTCGCCGGCAGTGGCGTTGTAATTGTAGGTAGCCTTACAGGTAACTTCCTTCACGAAGTCTGCGCCGACCGTGCCAGTCCAAGCCCGCGCGCGTTTGAGGGCTTCTTCGTCGCTCAAACCTTCCGTGGAAAGGCAGGCCTTCATCACGCCGGCCGAGCGGAGTTTCTTCGTCAGTGAACGCGTGTCGAGGCCCTCGATGCCCGGGATGCCGTACTTCTTCAGCCAAGTGCTGAGGTCGGTCGTGGCGCGCCAGTTTGAGACGATCGGCGAAAGTTCGCGGACGATGAAGCCAGCGACGTGCGGACGGGCCGACTCGAGGTCTTCTTCATTCACGCCGTAGTTGCCGATTTGCGGCGCGGTCATGGTGACGATTTGACCGAAGTACGAGGGGTCCGTGAGGATTTCCTGGTAACCGGTCATACTGGTGTTGAACACCACTTCGCCGCAGAGGGTGGCTTCCGCCCCAAACGCCCTGCCCCGAAGAATGGTTCCATCTTCAAGAGCGAGCACAGCGTGGCGAGTCATGAGTCCGTTTTGAATGACCGAACGCCCTCCGTGTGAAGCAAAAAAGAGAACAATCGTCCAAACGACCGAACTCGGGACTTAGAGACCCTTAGCCGGATCGCCGCCCAAAGGCACCGGCGGACGGGCGCGAGCATCCAAAGCGTCGGCCGAATAAGGCTTATGGACCTGCCAACCCGCCCGGAAAGCACCCCCCACGGCCTTGACGTGGTCCGTAATGGCCTTGAGGACGGCGGGGTTGGCCCGCTGGGTCCATTCCGGGTGCAGCCAGACGTTGGCGGCCACCCACTGACCGCCGACGGCCTCCGTCCAACGGGCGATGGTGTCGGGGGCTTCTACAATGATTTTGACCTCATCCGCCCGTTGCAGGGATTCCGCCAAGGGGAGCTTGGCCCATTTCGGGCTGACGGTCACCCAGGCGATGCCTGGGGCAATCGGGTAAGCCCCGCAGGTTTCGAGGTGGGCAGGTAAGCCGACGGACTTCAGGGCAGCCACGAGCGGGCCTAGGTCATGCACGCAGGGCTCTCCGCCCGTGATAACCACGAACTGTGGCGAAGAGGCCTTGGCTTCGTCGGCCAATTCAGCGGCCGTGGCCTTGCGGACCTGCTTAGGGACATACTGCGGATGCCAAGTGGAGGCAGAGTCACACCACGCACACTTTACCGGACAGCCCTGCAGGCGGATGAAGAAGGCCTTGCGCCCCAGGTGGACGCCCTCGCCTTGCCAACTCAGGAACGTCTCGTTGACCGGATAAAGGTCAGCCATGGTTAGGCCTTCGGCTGATAGCTCGCCTTGTTCTTCGTATCCTCGTGCAGGATAATCTGCCGGACCCACGCGCGGCCCGCGGTCTCTTGGCGCACCATCGGGTCAAAGGTTTCGAAAAGGTGCTGGGCAATACCTTCCGTGGAAACGGAATCGATTACCAGCGGACGAAATAGTTTGGGGTAATCCTGCAGGAGTTTTTCGCGAATTGGATCCGACTTGGCGAAGAGGCAGGCGTGATCGAGATTGTCCGCGATCCACTGCTTCAAGAAACCGAGACCGCCGAAATCGACCACGAAACCGCGTTCATCGAGGGACTCGCAGCCAAACTCAATCTCGATGGCCCAGTTATGCCCGTGCAGGAACGAGCAATGCCCCTCATGCCGGTGCTGGCGATGGGCGAACGGGATATCCCGATAGGTCTTGCTGCAGGTGAACATGCGCAAGGAAGGATTAGGCGAGGCCAAGGGCACGCCGCAAGGCACATTATGGCTCCACCCTAGGCTTAGGCCCAAAAAAGAGGCCTGCCGTATCCTTATACGGCAGGCCTCGAAGGCTATGAAGCGAGGGCTTAGAACGTATGCGAGAGGCCGACCGACCACACGTCGGCGGCATGCACCGGATTCACCAAGGCGGTCGCGGACTTCGGCACATAGCTGCGGATTTCCACCGGCTTGCTGAAGTACACGTAGGCATTGGTGCCGGCCGCGACCTTATAGGTCAGGCCCGCGGCGACCGTGGTGGTGAGTCCACCGGTCTCCAGGTCCTCGACATACTGGGCATTGACCGTGGCTTCGGTGTTCTTGTCGCGGAACTGCCGGAGGAGCGAAGCCTGTGCCGAGAACGCGAACTTGTCAGTCAGCTGGTAACGGACCCCGCCGTTCAGCGAGACCGTCGAACCTGGGCGGAAGTGCGCGTCGCTGAGCACCGGCACCTGCGCCTGTAGCGAGACGAACTCGGTGAGCTTATCCGACGGAGCACCGAAATCCTTACGGATACCAGCGAGGAGATCGGTCGAGCCCGTGCCTGGCTGCAGATACTTGCGCGAGAGACCGCCCGCCGGATCAGCGAAGACGATATTATCCTTACCCGTGGGCAACTTGACGCCGGTGTTCACCGTGAAGCCCGACCAAAGAAGGCGTGTCGTCACGGCGATATCACCGAGGCCGACGACCTGCTGATGGTATTGCGTGGGGTTCGGGACCGCCAACGACGGAACTTTGTCGGTGTGGAGGCGACGCTCGATGCGCGGCACGGACAACGACCAGGTCTGACCCGCGAAGGTCGTTTCCACGGTAGCCGTTAAGATATCGTGTGTGCCATACCAGTGAGCATGGGCGCCACTATTGCGCTCAGACTGGTCAATCAGGTCAAGCCGCAGGTCGAGCGTATAGGCACCCGCGGTGGCTGCGGGACGGTCGGCGAGATTATCGACGCACACTTTAACGCAGCCGCACGGGCAAGCCTGCGCAGCCGTGTAGGTGCCGAGGGCGAGGAGGAGGAAGAGATTCTTTTTCATAAGACTATTAAGATTTTTCCGCCCAGACGGGGTGTGGCGAAGCCACCGTCAAGGCAGGGATACGCGTCCGAAAGGATGCGACTTGGGAAGGGAATGAAGCCACGTGCGAGCCGAACTAACCGCAACTCGCAACGGTGATCAGACCAGAACCTTCGGCGGCGGGACCGGGACTTCGCGGAGCTGCGTGATCACGGACCAGCGTTCGCGCCCGACCTCGAGTCGGTGCGCGGACAACACGGCAAAACCTAAAGTGGCGAGCGGCAACGCGGCATCGGCCTTGACCTTCGCCTTCACGGCTTCCTGCTTAGCCAATGGCGACTGCTCCGACTGGGCGCGGCCTTCGCTGGCAACCTTACACAGAGAACAGGCTTCATCGGTCATGGACTTCGCGACGGCCGCACCGGCGGACATGGTGCGGGCGTTAGCGGCGGACATGTTAACCCACGCGGCGACTTGCAGGAGGTCCCAAGAGAGTCCCGACGCCGCCGCCCAAGCCGCGAGTGCGACCCAAGCAACGAAGATACGAAAACGTCCGAGCACGCCCCACCCTCCTTGACGGCAGCGGAGGGGGCAAACTGTTTACATATGCCCACCCTGCTATCAGCAGAACTAACGGGCGACTTAAGCCAGGTAGTCGGTCGGATCCTTCACCCCAGCACGTACGAAGGCTTCCCTGCGCTCCACACAGGTGCCGCACTTGCCGCAGTGCTTATCGCCCCCGACATAGCAGGACCAGGTGAGTTCCAGCGGTACCCGTAGCTCAACGCCACGTTGCACGATACTGGTCTTATCCATCCCCACAAAAGGGCGCTCAAGGCAGACTTCATGCCAGTCCGCCAAACGGATAGCCTTATCCAAGGCGTCTGCAAAGACGGGGCGACAGTCGGGGTAAATGGCATGGTCGCCGCCATGCGCACCATAAGCGACCGACGAAGCCTTGAGCGACATCGCCCACGAAGCGGCGACGGCGATGAGCAGCATATTGCGATTAGGGACCACGGTGGCCTTCATCGAAGTTTCCTCGTAGTGACCTTCAGGCACAGCGACGTGGGCATCGGTGAGCGCATTCGCACCGAAGAGCGGGGCCAGCGCCCGGAGGTCGGCCACCTGATGCTTCACACCATAGTGTTCGCAGATGTGCTTGGCTGCCACGAGCTCCCGGCGGTGGCGCTGGCCATAATCGATACTCAAAGCATAGACCTCGCGCCCCTCGGCCAGGAGATGACCCAGGAGAACGGTGGAGTCGATGCCACCCGAGTGAATAAGAACCGTGCGTTTCATCCTGCCGCTGGTGTGTCGGAAAAAAGCGGCGAGGGCGAGTCTCTTAAACCGTAACCTTTAGGCAGACCTTGGCTTTATCGAGGTGCTTGAGCGCCACGACCTCGGCAGCCCGCATCCTCGCAGCCTGCGCCTTGGTGCTATCCAACAGCCCTGCGAGGTGCAGCCAGCCGTGTGCGAGATACAGACGGAGTTCGTGCTCGACGCTTGTGCCATGCTCCTTGGCCGCGCGCTTGGCTTGGTCGACATTGATGCAAATCTCGCCAGCGAACGGCTCCACCGGATGGTCTTCACCGATGAAAGTGATGACGTCCGTCACTGTCGGGTCATCCAGGAAATCCGCGTGGATCTTAGCGATAGCCTTATCGCCGAGGAAGACGACCGAGAGTTCGCCCTGCGGGCAACGCCAAGCACGCATCCGGTCCAGCGTCTGGATCACGGCAACTGCGGAAGCCGCCGTGACCTTGGCCTTGGCGTGCTCGTTGGCGATGGCGACGGCGCGAGGCATCTTAGACCGTAGCAAAAACGGGTTGCAGGCGGGCCCAGAGATCATCCAAAGCCTGCGGTAAAATGTGCGTCTCGGCGACGACCGGCATAAAGTTTTGGTCACCATCCCAGCGTGGGACGATGTGGAAATGAAGATGAGTGGGAATACCCGCACCCGCCGCCTTACCTAAGTTGAGGCCCATATTGAAACCCGCGGGCGACATGACCTTCGTCAGGACCGCTTGGCACTTCACGAGCAGGTCCATCATCTCGGCCCGTTCTTCTGCCGTCAGCAGGGCCAAGTCGCCGACCTCACGATTAGGCAAGACCATCAGGTGTCCCGGGTTATACGGAAAGTTATTTAAGATGACGAAACAGGTCCGACCTCGGTGCACAATCAAGGATGCCCGGTCATCTCTCGACGCCACCAGGGCCGCGAACGGACTGCCCGCCTGCGGGTCCTTCCGGGACTGGATATACTGCATACGCCAGTAGGGATGGAGGTGGTTCGGCATGACGGCGTGGCTGCGTGATAAGCCCGCCAGAGGGCTCAGGCAAGCGGGATAGCCCTGCTCGCCCATCCAAAACCTTGCCACCTTGGCTCGGACTCTCCTATCTGGGCGCTTCATGGAAACTTTGCCCGGGACCTACGACTTCACCGCCTGCGAGCATCGCTGGCAGGCTTACTGGAAGCAGCACGCGACCTTCCGCACCGAGCCCATCTCCAGTGGCAAGCCGAAGTACTACGTCCTGGACATGTTCCCCTACCCGTCCGGTGCTGGCCTCCATATTGGCCACCCCGAGGGCTATACCGCTTCTGACATCTTGGGCCGCTACAAGAAAGCCCAAGGCTTCAACGTCCTCCACCCGATGGGTTGGGACGCCTTCGGCCTGCCCGCGGAACAGCACGCTATCGCCACCGGCGAACACCCGGCCGTGCAGACGCGTCGCAATATCGACAACTTCCGTCGCCAACTGCAGATGCTCGGCTTCGCTATCGACTGGGACCGCGAGCTGTCCACGACCGACGAGAACTACTTCCGCTGGACGCAGTGGATCTTCCTTAAACTCTTCCGTCACGGCCTCGCTTACGTCTCCGAGAAACCCGTGTGGTTCTGCCCCAACCTCGGCACGGTGCTCGCGAACGAAGAAGTGCACAACACGCCCGAAGGCCCCCGCTCCGAACGCGGTAGTCATCCCGTGGAGCGGCGCCCCATTCGCCAGTGGGTCCTCCGCATCACGGCCTACGCCGACAAACTCATCGAAGGCCTCGACCACGTCGATTGGCCCGATTCCACCAAGCGCCTCCAAAAGAACTGGATCGGCAAGTCCGAAGGAGCTGAGGTCACTTTTAAACTCGAAGGCCACGCGGACACGCTAACGGTCTTCACGACCCGCCCTGACACACTTTTCGGGGCGACCTACATGGTCATCGCTCCCGAACATCCGCTGCTCGAGAAGATCACTTCCGCGGAGCAGAAGGCCGCCGTCACAGCCTACGTGGCCGCGGTCCGCAATAAGAGCGACCTCGAGCGGACCGACCTCGCCGATAAGAAAAAGACCGGCGTGTTCACGGGCGCGTACGCCCTTAACCCCGTCAACGGCGCCAAGATTCCCGTTTGGACTGCCGACTACGTTCTCATCACCTACGGCACTGGCGCCATCATGGCCGTCCCGGCGCACGATGAACGCGACTGGGAATTCGCCAAGCAGTTCGCACTGCCGATTATTCAGGTCGTCGGCTCCAAGGACGCCATCGACGTCAACGAGCAGCCTTGGACCGAAGACGGCCCGATGGTGAACTCAGGTCCCTTCAACGGCCTCTCCGCCACGGAGACCAAGAAACAGATCACCGCTGACCTCGCCGCCAAGGGCCAGGGTAAACTCGCCGTGAACTTCAAGCTCCGCGACTGGCTCTTCTCCCGCCAACGCTACTGGGGCGAGCCCTTCCCGCTTCTGTGGGTTTCCCGCGAGGACTACGCCAAGATCCCCGCCGACTCTGAGGTCCGGGAGTTCCTGCCCAAGGAACCGGTCACCTGCCAACTCAACGGCGTGGAAGTCTGCGCCGTACCGCTGACGTCCAAGCAACTCCCGCTGACGCTCCCGACGGTCAAATCTTATCAGCCTTCCCCGACCGGCGATTCGCCGCTTTCGAAAGAGCCCGAGTGGACTGAGGTCTGGTACGACGTTGCCAGTGGCGCCACCGTCGCGCAGGCGCAGGCCCAACCAGGCCCGCTCTGGGTCAAGGCCTCCCGCGAAACAAACACCATGCCCCAGTGGGCGGGTTCGTGCTGGTATTACCTCCGCTACCTCGACCCGCAGAACGCCAAGGACATCGCCTCGGCCGAAGCGCTCAAGTATTGGGGCTGCCCCGACTTCTATATCGGCGGCGCCGAGCACGCCGTGCTTCACTTGCTGTATGCGCGCTTCTGGCATCGCTTCCTGCACGACATTGGCGTCCTCCCGACGGCGGAGCCTTTCACGAAGCTCTTCCACCAAGGCCTTATCATGGGCGAAGACGGCGAGAAGATGTCCAAGAGCCGCGGCAACGTCGTCAACCCCGACTCCATCGTCAAGGACCACGGCGCCGACGCGCTCCGCATGTACCTGATGTTCCTCGGGCCGCTCGAAGCTTCCAAGCCTTGGAGCTCCGAGGGCATCTCTGGTATTACCCGTTTCCTTAAGCGACTTTGGCGTCTCTCCGTCGACGAAGCCACGGGCGGCCCTTCGACCAAGTTCAACGATCAGGCCCAGGAGCCGGAGGATTTCGTCCGCGAACTCCACCGCACCATCCAGAAGGTCGAGAAGGATATCGAGACCCTCCAGTTCAACACCGCCATCTCGCAGATGATGATCTTGATGAACGCCGCGGAGAAAGCCCCGGCCCTTCGCCGCGAGACCGTCGAGACCTTTGTTCGGTTGGTCGCGCCGTTCGCCCCGCACGTCTGCGAAGAAATCTGGGCGCGCCTCGGCCACCAGGAAAGCATCAGCTGCGCCGCCTGGCCAAAGTTCGACGCCGCCAAACTCGTCGAGTCGACCGTCGAGATCATCTTCCAAGTGAACGGAAAAGTCCGCGCCACCGTCAGGGTGCCCAAGGAAACCACCAAGGAAGCCCTCCTCGCCATGGCGAAGGCTGACCCGAGCGTGCAGAAGTTCCTCGAAGGTAAGCCCATCGTGAAGGAGATCGTCGTCCCGGGCCGGATCGTGAACCTCGTCGTGGCGGGCTAAGCCTCGTCTGCTCCTCCCAACAAAAGGGCCCCGCTGGGGCCCTTTCCGTTGGGAGGATTCGCCGCGTCTTACTTGGCTTCCGCTTCGGCGATATCTTCCATCTTCACGGGCTCCATGCGGGGCACCAAGAGATGGATGATCGCGAGGCCGATCAGGTAAGCCGAGCCCGCGATGAACCAGAGGATCGCATAGGAGCCGGTGCGCTGCAGGACTTCGCCGACCACGAACGCCAGGAGCATACCGCCCACGGCACCCGCCATACCGCCGATGCCGACGACCGAGCCCACCGCCTTACGCGGGAACATGTCTGAGGCCGTCGTGAAGATATTAGCCGACCAACCCTGGTGGGCGGCGGCGGCGAGCGAAACCAGCAAGACTGCAGGCCACATGCCGACGTCGTTGACTAAGACGATGGGGATAACGCTCACGGCACAAATTCCCATCGCGGTCTTACGGGCGGCATTGACCGTCCAACCGGCCTTAATCAGGCGGGAAGAAACCCAACCACCACCGATGCTGCCCACATCGGCAATGAGGTAGATCGTGACGAGCGGCCAACCAATATTCTTAAAGTCGACATGGTGCTTATCGACCAGGAAGCCCGGGATCCAGAAGAGGTAGAGCCACCAGACCGGGTCGGTCATGAATTTGCCCACTGCAAAGGCCCACGTTTGCCGGAACTTTAACAGACTAATCCAACTGACCTTGCCCTGCTCATCGGGCGGGTCGGACTCGATGAGGGCAAGTTCGGACTCGGAAATACGCTGGTGCTCACGCGGAGAGCTGTAAGCGAAGTACCACCAAATGACCCAGACGAAACCAATCGCGCCAGTGATGATGAAGGCCCACTCCCAGCCCCAGGTAACCAAAATCCAGGGCACGAGGAGCGGGGCGGCCAAGGCGCCAATATTCGTTCCCGAATTAAAAATACCCGTCGCAAGGGCCCGTTCTTTTTTCGGGAACCATTCCGCCGTCGCCTTAATGGAGGCCGGGAAGTTGCCCGCCTCACCCAAGCCTAAGAGGAACCGCATCAAAGCAAAGCCCGCCGCCGCGCCGGTCAAGGTCACGAAGGCGAAACCGGTCTTCGCATCGATCTGCATCCACGGCAGGCTAAAGGCCGGCAAGAGGTGCGCAAAGCCGTGCCCCATGGCGGCTAAACTCCAAAGGCCGACGAAGATGATGAAACCCTTTTTGATGCCGATACGGTCAATGATACGCCCCGACAGCAGCATCCCGATCGCATAGGCGAATTGAAAGCTGAACACGATGGCCGCATAAGTCCGCGCGTCCCAACCAAACTCCTTCTCCAAGGCCGGCTTCAATAGGCCGATAACCTGGCGATCAATATAGTTGATGGTGGCGGCAAAGAACAGCAACGCGCAGATCATCCAACGGTAGTTCGTACGGGGGGCAGGGGTAACCTCTTGCATAGGGCACTAAATGACCCACGGCTTTAGGCTGTCCACCCTAGACTTTCTTTGACTCCCGAGGGGAGGCAGGTTCATGTGGATGGCACCCATGAAGCCTCGTATTCTGCTCACGACCACCTCTTTTCAAGACACCCCCGGCGAACACCATAAGCTACTGGCCGAAACGGGCTGGGAAGTCATCACCGCCCGCGGTCCGCTCAACGAAGCCGACACCTTAGCCCTCATGGGCAGCTTCGACGGGTATATCTGCGGTGATGACATGATTACGGCTGCAGTCATCGAAAAAGCCCTACCCCGCCTCAAGGTCGTCTCCAAGTACGGCATCGGCGTCGACAAGATCGACGTCAAGACGCTGACCGCCAAGGGCATCCCCCTGCTCTTCACCCCGGGCGTGAACCACACGACCGTCGCCGAGCACACTTTCCTCCTCCTGCTCGCGCTCGAAAAGAACTTCTACTTCCACACCGACTCCACCCGTTCCGGCACCTGGAAGCGCAAGACCGGCCGCGAACTGCTCGACAAGACCATCGGCATCATCGGCATGGGACGCATCGGCAAGGAAGTCGCCATCCGCGCCCGCGCCTTCGGCATGAAGGTCGTCGGCTTCGACCTCTACTGGGACGACAAGTTCGCCGCGCAGTACGAGGTGCAGCGCGCCGCCACGATGGACGATGTCTTCGCCGTTTCCGACTACCTCTCCCTACACACCAACCTGACCCCCGAGACCCGCGACCTCATCCGCGCCGAGACGATCGCCAAGATGAAGAAGGGTGTCCTCATCCTCAACTGCGCCCGCGGTGAAATCGTCCACACCGACGACATCGCGGCCGCGCTGAAGTCCGGTCAGGTGGGCGGCTACGGCACCGACGTCCTCGACGAGGAACCGCCGCGCGCCGACCACCCGCTGACCAAGCTCCCGAACTGCGTGGTCACCCCGCACATCGGCTCCCGCACCGCCGAAAGCGTCCAGCGCCAGGCCGTCGCCGCCGTGACCAACCTCATCCGCGCGATGCACGGCGAAAAGCCGCTCGCCCAGATCAACCCGGAAGTCCCGGTCACGAAGGTCGTCTAACCTCCCCTCTCCTTCCCACCATGAGCGAAGTCTTCTACGTCATCCCCCGCGCCGCCCACGAGGCGCTCGTCACAGCCGCCTACGTCAAGCGTGGCTTCGGCGCCAAGGAATCGGCCCAAGCCGCCCAGATGGCCAGCATGGCCACGCACCACGGCATCCGCACGCACAACGC
>CAITUF010000329.1 GCA_903895475.1 uncultured Opitutia bacterium
CGTCACGTTCCGCCGGCTGCGAGACCTGGGATACCGGGAGATCCATGCCCGCAGCACCCCGCAGACGCTGGCCTCGACCTTGAGGTCCTGCTTGCTGGGCTCGGTGGCAGGCGAGACCAACGATGACCGTGTCCTGACCTTCCGGTCGTACATCCTGACGACCCTGGCTAAGGACGCCAAGGGCGGCCGTAAGGTCCGGAAGGAAATGGAGCCAGACCCTAGGGCCGATGAATACCGGAAGGAGGCCAAGCGCATGCTGACCAGAATCGGCGTGGCCGAGGCCGAGACGGCGACGGCTCGCCGGCTACGCAACCTGTTCTATCACCACTTCCCTTCCTTCATGTGGTCCATCGACTGCCCTCCTGACATGATCGACGACGACATGATCTGGCCGTGGACGCTTAGGAAGGGGAAGGACAGCTGGAAGGTGTGAGCTATCGACGGAAAACTAACTCAACCTACGGGCAACTACCGTAGGCCTAGAAATAGGTCTTCAGCGATTCGGCCTCCTCGACGGACAGCGGTGTGTCGCCGGTGGCCATGGCTACGGAGGGTAGGAAACACTGATGCTCGGGCGGCAGCACGCGGAAACCATGGCGTTCGTAGACGGACGGCGGTACTTCCGAGAATAGCAGGAAGCGGAGATCTCCGTGCGAAAAGCGTAGGAGTTCCATCGTAGCCCGCACAAGCAGTGCAGAATACCCTTTGCCACGCTGCACGGGGTCGGTGGCGACAGAAGCGAGCCCCATCAGCCCGCGGCGAAAACGTAAAGTATTCAAACCTGCCACCGGAACGCCCGCCAAAGTCTCCAAGAGGTAACGCGTGCCGCGCTGATGATTCCGACTCTGGTCATAGCCAGAAATGAATTCTGGGAGAGTCTTACCCTCACCCCATGCATCGTAACCAAAAGCCAACACAGTCGAATTGTCCTCGGGCTGAACAAGGCGCACGCGAGCGACCGGTGTGAACCGTGGACGGCCATCCTCCAACGTCTCCTCGAACATTCCCTGCGGGCGGATCCAAGTCCGCGCCTCGGGGTTATCGTAGAGGCAGCGGTAGACGACGTGCGGCGAGAGATCCTCCGAATGTGCGCCCAAGCCTAACCGCAGGTAGTGGTTACCCTTGTAGTGGCGATAGAGAGTCCAGGACATGAGGAATTAGGGGGCGAGGGGGCGGGAGTATGGTTGGCAAGGGGAGCGTGCAGACGCAAGCCACCTCGAGCACCAGGTAGGGTCAGCACTGCGTGCTGACCTAGTCGAACCAGCTGGTTCGCCCCACCTGCGGAGACAGCTAGGTTAGCACGCAGTGCTAACCCTACCCTTCCAATACCCGCAACGTTCGGCGTCCGCCGCCTACTTTGCGGCACCCCAGTGCGAGGTGAAGGGGTGCAGGATAAAGAGCGGCTTTCCGACGACGTCCCTCTCCGGGACCTCGCCCCAACCGCGGGAGTCGAAGCTGTTCGCAGAGTTATCGCCGAGCGCAAAATAATGTCCGGACTTCACGGTGTACTCCTGTTGCAGCGGAATTGCGTAGCGGTCGCCGCCAGCTTCAGGCAGGTAGCCGTAGTAGCCCTTATCCATCGCGCGCTGGCTGTTGAGCGCCATCGGCTCGGGTGAGGTCACAACCTTACCGTCGACGAAGAGTTCACCCTTCTCACC
>CAITUF010000330.1 GCA_903895475.1 uncultured Opitutia bacterium
CGTCGCTTGGCCCGACCAGTTAAAGCCGGCCGTCTATGATTCGCCGGTAGTGCAGCTCGACCTCCACGCCACTGCTTTAGCCGCCGCCGGCGTGGTCGTCGGGCCCGAGGCAAAATTGGAAGGGGTCGACCTGCTGCCCTATTTTTCTGGCATGAAGAAGGCTGCGCCGCACGACGCGCTCTATTGGCGTTTCGGTGCGCAGATGGCGATTCGTCAAGGCGATTGGAAGCTCGTACGTTACGATGGGAACGCCGATACCAACACCGGCAAGGCCCAGCCCGTCAGTGCGCTCAAACTCTACAACCTGTCCAAGGATATCCATGAGGATAAAGACCTCACCGCCGAGCAGCCGGAGAAGGTGAAACAGCTGCAGGCGCTCTGGGATGAATGGAACCGCAGCAACATCAAGCCGCTGTGGGGTGCCGATTACGCGGACAATGATGGGGCGGAACCGGGCGCGGCGAAGAAGAAAAAAGCCGCGAAGTAATTCACTTCTTTTTGCCTTTGGGCGAGGCGGCCCCGAGCGCCGCGCCGTTGTCTGGCGGCATGGCCCGATGCCACGCCAGCACGGCCTTCGTGAGACGGGCGACAACGGTGGGCTCGCTGGCCGCAAGATCCTTGGTTTCGCCTGGGTCGCGCTTGAGGTCATAGAGCTGTGGCTTGGTGCCGTCGTATTCGCACAGGAGTTTCCAATCGCCGTCGCGGATGGCGAGGTCGGGGGCTGGATCAGGGAGGGCGGGGGCCCATGTCTTCCGGTCGGGCGGTCGGCTCCAGCAGAGAGGTTCGGTGTGTGAGGTCGTAGCCTTGCCGAGTAATGTGGCGGAGAGATCCTGCCCATCTAGTTTTGTGGCGGCCTCCGGTTTCGCGCCCGCGAGTGCGGCCAGTGAAGGGGCGAGGTCAATGCCAGCAAAGACCGATGTAGCGTTGCGCTGACCGACCTGTGCTTTTGCCATCAGGCCAGGAGCCCAGACGATGAGCGGAGAGCGGATACCGCCTTCGAAGAGTTGCGTCTTGTGGCCGCGAAAGGGTCCCGCGCTGCCTGCACCGGGTTCTGGCCCGTTGTCTGAACAGATGACTACGATGGTGTTATCGCGTAGGGCGGGGTCGGTGCGGATGCGGTCGAGGACTCGCCCTAACTGTCGGTCCATTTCCGCCAGCACGGAAAGGTAGAGACGTTGTTTGCCGGGCGTCCATTTTTCCAACGGCGGAAAATAGGGGCTGTGGACGTCGTCGAGCCAGAGGTTGATGTAAAACGGCTTTTGCTTGGTGCCAGCCTCATCGATGAAGCGCACGGCGGCGTCTGTGTAGCCGGTGGTAATCTTGGCCCGATCCATCCAGGTGACGGGTCCACCCAGGCGCTCGGCGTCGCCCCAAATCTTTTTAAACTCCGTGGCGTCAGGGGTGCGCGTTAGCGGCAGAAGTTTCGGTCCCATCCCTTCGAAGTTCGTGAGCGAAGCGTCAAAGCCGTAAGCGGCGATGGTGGGCGCGTCAGCGACGTCGCGTTGCCCGCCGAGGTGCCATTTTCCGAAATGCCCAGTGGCGTAGCCCGCAGACTGCAGCGTGCGGCCGACCGAGGGCGCTTGTGGGTCTAACCATTGGGCCAAACCGCGGCGCGTATTGTCTGCGCGATTATTGAGGTAAGACGTAATTTTCCAGCGTTGCGGGTATTGCCCGGTGAGCAGGGCACAGCGTGAGGGCGAGCAGATGGGCGAATTCACGTAGAACTGTGAGAAGGTCAGTCCTTCGGCCGCGAGTCGGTCGATATTAGGGGTCTTTGCCTCGGTATTGCCAAAGCAGGAAAAGTCGCCCCAGCCCATGTCGTCGATGAGCACGAAGAGAATATTCGGCCGCGACTGGGCGGACCAGAGCGGTGCGACTAGTCCAAGTAGGAGGAAGCCTAGGAAGGAAAGGCGCACGGTTCAGCGATGGCCGCCCTTGGCTTGAATTTCCGCCAAGAGTTTCGCCATCTTGGCTACCATCTCGGGGTTTTGGTCGGCGACGTTGGTCGTCTCGCTCAGGTCTTTGCTCAGGTCATAGAGCTCCGGTTTTTTTGGGGCCTTGGCTTTTTCCTGGTTTTTCTTGCC
>CAITUF010000331.1 GCA_903895475.1 uncultured Opitutia bacterium
CACCATCCTTGGTCAGGACGAGGTCTTGCTCGAGGTAGTCGGCGCCCTGCGCATAAGCCAAAGCCTTAGCGGCCAGAGTATGCTCGGGGAGATAACCACTGGCGCCGCGATGGGCGATAATGGTTGGCGTGGATTCGGCACCGAGCAGGACCGCGGAGGCGGTCCAGAGTATCGCGAGGGTTGCTTTCATTTGACGAATACCTGCAGGGCCTTGGCCTCTTCCTCGCTCAACTTACCACGGTAGGTGACGGCGAGGTCCTTGGGCTGGTAGATGGTCTTATACATAACCAGAGCGGCGAGGTAAGTGCCTTTAAAATCGGGGTGCGAATTATCGGCAACGTGTAGGCGGTAGGGTTGCTTGGATTGGTAGTTGCGTTCCCACGCATCGCCGACCGGAGCGACGAGTGCATCATTGGCCTTTGCGACATTGCCATACCAGAGGCGGAGGCGGGCCTGCATCTCGGCCGGGTCCTTCCCGACGTTGGCGTTATAGTCCTTCCCCTGGGTGGTCCAAGAATCGGGATGGCGGGCCCAGGTCTGGTAAAAGATAATGCGAACCTGCGGGCTCTTGACTCGAATGCGTTGGCAAAGCGTCGCCGCACTGTCGACAAAGTCGGTGCGAATGGCGGGACTGACTTCTGCGAGGGCAGGCTCTTGGCTCTGACCCTGCAGGACGACGACGTCCCACTTACCTTCATCAATCAAAGCCAGGCTCTTGGGCTGGACGGTGAGGTGTTGCTTCAAAGTTTGGCCACCTGGCGTCGCCGATTTGATCACGGGAACCTTGTAACCGGCGCTCTTGACGACCTCGGCAAGGACGTCCGGTAACTTATTAACGGAAGTGTAACTGTTGCCGATAAAGAGCACCCGCTCGGGCTCACCCGCGGAGGCCGAGGCCAACGAAGCCAGCAGGAGGCCAAACAAGGCGAAGGGGCGTCTCATTCCTCCAATCCTAGGTTACCCCACGGAGAGTCAACCCCGACCCTTGCTTCCATCCAAGTTGTAACCAGCGTAATCCCATGCGTCGCCTAACGCTCCTCCTACTCGCCACCCTGGCTGCCGCCGGCGGCCTAGCCGCCGAACCCGCCCAAGGCCCGACCCCCAAGGAGTTCGCCCGCTTCCGGGCGAACGAAGCGGTTCAAGGGGTCGCCGTCGACGGGGATTTCTTATACGTTATCGCCGACCAAGCGCTGGGTAAATACCGGAAGGCCGACGGCACGAAAGTCGCCGCTTGGACGGCCCCCAAGGACTCCAAGATCAAGCACCTCAACGCAGGCGTGGCACTCGAAGGTAAGCTCTACTGCGCCCACTCCAATTTCCCGCTGAAGCCCGACGAAAGCAGCGTGGAGATCTTCGATGCGGCAACACTCCAACTGACCGGGCGGCATGTGTTCGCCAATCCGCCGGGCTCCCTGACTTGGGCGCTACCGTATCAAGGCGGCTGGCTAACCTGCTTTGCGCACTACTCGCTTCTGAGTGATAATGCCCTCAGCCGCATCGTACAGTTTGATCAAGACTGGAAGGAATTAAAACGCTGGTCCTTCCCCGCCGAATTACTCAAACGCTTCGCACGCTCGAGTTCTTCCGGCGCCTGCCTCGTCGGCGGTGAACAGCTCTTGGTCAGCGGACACGATGCCCGTGAACTCTATGCCCTGACGCTACCAAACGAGGGCGGAGAGGCCCGCTGGGTGGCGACGTGGGGCTTCTTGAGCGCAGGCCAAGCCTTCGACGAGGACCGCGCCGCCGGCAGCAAGGAAAAGGGCTTTGTACTCTACTCGATCGAACGGAAAACCAAGGAAGTCGTCGGCGCCCGCTACCCCGCCCCCGCTCGCTGAGCCGCATGCGGCTTGTCAGCCCTACCGCGCCCCGATAACTCCTAACCATGTTCCCCCTCTCCGGACTCGCCGATGAAGCGGCCGACGGTATCGACGGCCAAATCGCTGCCCACCGCGTACTAGGCTGGTCCGCCCTCGAGCTTCGCCTCCTAAACGGCAAGCAGTGCTCCAGCGCCGCGGTGACCGACGACGAGTTCGCCCGCGCGATGGACGCGATTGAGAACGCCGGGATGCGGGTGAGCGGGTTCGCCTCCGCCATCGGCAACTGGAGCCGCCCCATCAACGGGGACTTCGCCCTCGACCTCGCTGACCTTCGCGTGCTGGTTCCACGGATGCAACGTGCACAGACGCGCTTCGTCCGCACGATGGGCTGGATGCAAGCTGGCACCTCCGACCAAGTATGGCGTGATGAAGGCATCCGCCGCACCCGCGAGATGGCCAAGCTCGCCGCCGACGCCGACATCGTGCTCTTGCACGAGAACTGCGAAGGCTGGGGCGGCACATCGCCAGACAACGCCCGTGCTTTCATGGAATCGGTCGACCACCCGAACGTCCGGTACCTCTTCGACATCGGTAATACGGTCTCATACGGCCTCCCGACCCTGCCATTCTACGAGGCCGTGAAGCCCTTCATTGCCTACGTGCACGTCAAGGACGCCCGTCGCAACCCAGCGGGTGGAAAGAGTAATGCCTTCACCTACCCCGGACAAGGTGATGCCTTAGTTCGCGAGATCCTGGGCGACCTCTTACGCACCGGCTACACGGCCGGCGTGTCCATTGAGCCGCATGTAGCCAGCATCGTTCACTTAGGCGAAGGCACCAAGGCCTCCCCCGAGGAACGCTTCGCCTCTTATGTGAACTATGGCCGAGAACTTGAGGGTATACTGCAGTCGCTCAGGTAAAGCTTACTTGGCCGGGCTCGCAGCCCAGACCTTCAGATCATCGATGCAGCCATCCTTACCCGCTACGCCAAATTCGAAGCGCGACTTAGTGGCGTGGGCGATGCCAGAGGACTTAAGGTAGGCGACGGGGGTACCGTCCACCGTCATCCGCATTTCTTCGCCGACCGTCTCAACGACTACGGCAATCCACTTGCCCTGCTCGAGCGCCAGCTTGACGGGAAAGGTCGCCTGACGGCCGACAAGCAGCTTGGCGACTTCGTCCTTTTTAGAGGGATCCTTCTTCAGCACATAGATGTCAGTGCGCATGTTACCATCCTTCTCGTCAATGATGACGGCCGAGAAAGTCTTGTCCTTGGGATTGAAGCGAAGCTGGGCCCGACAGATATGGCCGTAGTGGGCACCAGTATACTTACGGTCGTCGAGTTCGACATCAATCATGGTAGCGCCGTCGAAGCGAACCTTCAGTTCTACGATGCTGTCCTTGGTGGGGACATCCAGTCCGTGCACGGCAGCGTGCGCGGTGACGGCAGGCTTGCCGTCGGCGGCTGGGACATTCTTGTCGCGAGTCTGGGTGCCCTTGAGGACGCCGTCGGCAACGGTAAAGGTCGGGACGACCTTGACCCAGCGCTTGTCGGGTGCGCTCTTCCCTTCGAAGTCATCGGAGAAGAGCAGTTCACCCTTCTTCGCAATGGACTCCGCTGGAATGGCGGGGGTTGCCAGCTTAGGCACTTCGGCCGCAAAAGCGGCCAACGGAGCGAGCGCGAGAACGAGCAGGGATTTCATGGGATGTGGGAAAACTTAGCGGCCGAGAAGCTGAAACTCCTGGATGGCCCAAGGCTGATTATTCTGGGTGTCGGCGATTGTGACCTTAACGAACTTAACGGCCGTTTCCTTTGCGAAATAGGTCTCGGAAAGGCCTGGTAGTCCGCGCGTACTGCCGAGGGCGATCCACTTCTTGCCGTCGACCGAGCCTTCCACCTTGTAGGACTTAGGCGAAGCACTGGGCCGGGAGGAATCGTCGAGACGGAGACCTGAAACGGTCTTGGCTTCCGGTAGTTCGACCTGATACCACATGCCCTTCTTCTGATTACCCTTAGTCTCCCAGCGGGTCTTCATGTCGCCATCGCACCCCTTCTGGGCGAGTTCGAGTTCATCGCTAGCGGTGACCTTCCAGTCGGCGGCAGACTTCACCACCTTGGGTAAAGCCGCCGCCAGAGACTCGACGGTCCAAGGTTGCGTCACCGTAGCGACTTCCTTGCGTACGCGGGCGACGTCGGCGACCGAAATGATGGCACCACGATTACCAAAGGAATTACGGACATAACTAGCGACGTCTGCGATCCACTTGTCGTCGTACATCGGCATCGGAACCATCTGGGAGTCGTAGGTCTTTCCAGCGACCGGACCAGTCAGGCCGTTAAGAAGGACGCGAATGATGGCGTCACGGTGACTGCGGACATTCGTGGAATTCGCCAAGGGCGGCGCGATAGTCATGCCGGGCTTGGGACCGTCCATAGGCATACCCTTGCCGTCGTAACCGTGGCAAGCGAAGCAGAGTTCACGATAGATGGCCTGACCACGGACCAGCTGGTCATTTTCCTCTTTGGAGTAATCCCGACCGCCAACGGCATCGTTACCAATAAGTACCACGGCACCGAGTTCCTTCACACCCTTGGAGGTGGAGGTCATGAGGGTCTGCTGGATGAACTTGGGGCTATCGGGCCATGCCTTAACCTCGTTTGAGCCAAGAAGCTTCGCCGTCATAAGGAGCTGCAGCACCACCGTAGCTTCCTTATCGGCGGAGAGCTTGCGGAACTCGGTAATCAGCGTCTTGTCGCCCGCCCGGACGAGGCTTTCACCGGCGCGGAGGCCCTGAGCGCGGAGACGAGCATCGGCGTCAGACAGGAAGGCGGTCACAACCTTAGCATCAAGCGCTCCGAGGCCTTCGAGGGTCCAAAGCGCATGGATACGGCCGAGGGCGTCCTTGCCCTGCAGGGCAAGTTCCGTGAGCGCGGGGACGACCGACTTGTCAGCCTTCACAACTAGGAGCTTCTGCGCGGTGTCGCGCCACCAGCCAATCGGGCTACTGAGGTGCGCTACGAGCTGGGCCGGGGTTTCCTCAAGCATGCGCGGTTGCGGGCCAGGCTTAAAGTCATCGTGGACGAGGCGCCAAATACGGCCATAACCGGCGATCTTATCCAGCGAGTACTGCTGGACGACCTTACGAAGGTAACTGCCTTCGCGCACCCAGTTGCCCTCCTGGATGATGCCGCGGTACATATCGACGAGGTAGAGGCAGCCGTCGGGACCGACGGTCATATTTACGATACGGAAATTAGGATCCGAAGATCGGATGAACTCCGACTGACCATGGGGATTTGAAATCCGTGTGATGCCATCGTCGACGGCGACCTTCGCACGACGGACCAGGCGACCAACCGGCTCGGAGATGAGCACATCGCCACGGAAGTCCGCAGGATAGCGATCGGTACGCACGACTTCCTGTCCGCAGGAAGCGGTGAAGTGGTTCAACTTCTTATCCGGCAAGGTCCGACCAGCACCACCTTGGTGATCAGCGAGGCCGATGAGCGGCCAGACCTGCATGAAGTCCGCGGGGAACTGGCCCTTGAGGTCGTAGGCACCATAAAGGATCGGCGTCTGAAAATGCCAGAGGCCCTTCTCGCCGCCGGCATTACTCCACCAAATCTTACCCAGATCGTCCTGCGCGAGGCCCCACTGACCACCCCCGTTCGGGATGGTTTCCTTCAGCGGTGGCTGTGCACCGTTCCAGCGCAGACGGTAGGCGTTGTAGGTCTGGTACAGGTTATTGTCCAAGGCCCAGATCAGGCCGCTCTGCTGGTGCTCAAGGTTGCCACCCTTGGGGCCGCCCTGGAACCAGAGCTGCTTGGAATCGGCCACGCCCGTCCCCTTGGTGTCGCGGTAGACAAAGATATCCTGCGTGTCGGTCTCGTTGATGAGGACGCGGTCGTCGAGCGGCAGGACCATGCGCGGCAAGATGAGCTTGTCGCGGTAGATCATGTGCTTGTCGAAACGGCCATCGCGCTGAGTGCTCTCGTGACGTGAAACGACGCTGATGGGGTCATGCTCGTTCTTGCCGTCGATCTCCTGCATGTAGGTGCGAAGCTCGGCGACATACATCCGCCCGTTCCCGTCAAAGGTAACGTTGACGGGCTCACGGACGCCGTCGCGCTCACTCAAGACGAGCTCAAGGCGATAGCCCTTGGGCAGTTGAATGGTAGCGAGCTCCTGCTCTGGGGTGAGCGCCTTGACTGCTGGCTGAGGGGTGAAGTCAGGTACGTAGGGCGGCTGGTCGGCGGCGATCGCCAGACCGCAGGCCGCCAAAAGATAGAGGGATTTATTCATAATAAAGCGAAAGGGGCTTAGAAGCCCTGCCCCTTGACCAGTGTACGCAGCACAAAGACGTCACGGTTAGAGGTGACGAAGAGGGTCTTGCCATCTTCACCCCAGGCGAGGTTCGCCGTTGGCTGGTGGAAAAGAATCGAGCCGAGGTGTTTCCCTTCGGGCGAGAGGATGAGCACGCCACCCGGACCAGTGGTCCAGAGGTTGCCGCGTTCGTCGACCTTCATGCCATCACAACCACCGGGGCGGCCGGGTTTCTTCAAGGACTTGGCGAGGAAGACGTCGCGCAGGCCCGAGCCATCCAAGGCACAGGCGGCAACACGCGGGTTTGCACCATCAGAGACCGCCAGATAAAGGGTCTTCTGATCAAGACTGAGGGCGATGCCGTTCGGCCACTGGACTTCCTTAGTCACGAGCGAAACTTTGCCATCGGTCGCGAGCTTATAGACACCATGGAAACCTTGCTCGGCCTTCTGTCCCTTCGGCAGGCCGTAGGGCGGGTCGGTGAAGTAGACGGAACCATCCGCGGCGACGACGAGGTCATTGGGGCTGTTAAACTTCTTACCATCAAACGCGGTGGCGAGAGGCTTGAACTTACCGTCGCCGAGGAACTGGCCAACGCGACGGGCTCCATGCTGGCAGAGCAAGAGGTTGGCCTTAGTGTCGACCGTGAGGCCGTTGGAACCCTGGAGGTCAGAAGGTTCATCCGTGCCGCTGGGCTTGAGGAACACCGTTGGGGCGGCATCACCGCGCTTCCAGGCATAGGCGGTATTCTTAGGCACGTCGGAAAAGATGAAGCGGTCCTTAAACCAGACGGGACCTTCGGACCAACTATAGCCAGTACCGACCTTTTCGATCTTCACGTCAGACGCCACTAAGGCGTCCAACGAGGGGTCGAGTTTTTCGATGCTTGGAGCGGGGACTTGCGCGGCGAGGGCGGCGGAGGCAAACAACAGTAACGGGGCGAGGGCTTTCATGAGAGGGATGGCTAGTAGATTACTTTTTTTCGACCTTCAGGTAGTCGAGTCCGAACATATTCTGCGGGGTTGCGACGGGATTCGGGGCGAGGATTTTGACCTCGAGCTTGTGCTCACCGGCCGTGAGTTCATGGCGACCACCATCGAGTTCACCGGTGGTGACGACTTCCTTCGGATTATAGAGGTCCAAACCGCGATCGGTCAGGAGCTTACCGTCGAGGCGAAGCTCGAAGCGACCGTAGTCATGGGCCTTGGTGCACACGAACGTGAGCTGATAGAGGCCCTTCTCGGCAATGGGGAGCGCGAGGGTTAGCGTGTCGCCGGGCTTACCGCCGGTCCAAAACAGGTGGTCATTGCCGCTCCATCGGCTGGCCTTAAACGAAGTCATCAATTGACCAGCAGTCCGACCGCCCGTGACGCCAAGGACCTTGAGGGCTTCCCCTTCGAGCGCCCCGTCGATCTTCCAGACGCCGGTGACGCGCGGTGCCAAGGGCGCCTTGCCGTCCGGCGACTGCAGGTAGGCCACGAGGTCGATAACCTGCTGCGGCTGCAAGGCATCGAAGAGGCCTTCAGGCATCAGGGACACGGCGAGCATTTCGCGCGCGGCGACCTCGGACTTCGCCACGGTCAGCTTCACGCCACCCGGCATCACGGTATTAAACATATCGGCCGATTCGGATTGAACGATGCCGCTAACAGTGTTGCCGGTCTTAAGTTTAAAGACGTTGAGCTGATAGTCTTTCCCGATGAG
>CAITUF010000332.1 GCA_903895475.1 uncultured Opitutia bacterium
ACCTTGGCCTTAGCGAGGACGTCGGCAGGGATGGATTTCAGGTCCGGGAGGAAATTATTCTCGGCCGTGAGCTTTAGGTTGTGAACGAGGCCACCGTAGTACTTGGCGTGCGTGCCGAACACGGGGTAACCCGGGACGGTCATCAGGACATAGTCACCAGGATTGATGAAGCACGCTGGCATGATGGACAACGCGGCCTTGGAACCGATGGAGTGGAGGACCTCGGTATCAGGGTCGACGGTCACACCGAAGAGGTTCTGCATGTAGCGGGCCGCGGCCTGCTTGAAGTCAGCGCCACCGTTGTCGGCGTAGCCACGGTTCTCGGGCTTGGCGGCTTCGGTCTGCAGGGCCTTCACGACCTGCGGGAAAGCCATCTCGTCGGGCTCGCCGACGCCGAGGTCGATCAGAGCAATATCTGGCTTAGCCTTCTTGGCGGCAGCCTTGGCACGCTTGATCTTCTCAAACTTATAGATGGCGGTGGACTTACCGTAATTAACGCCGCCGATACGTTCGGCGAAGAGCTGCTGGATATAAGGATCGGACATGGCGAGGGGACCTCGAAAAAGAGGGACAAAACGGCCGATGGCAAGCGGTCATCACCGTTGCCTTGCGCCAGCCAAGCCCGCGGCCAGCCTTAACCCATGGAAACCCCTGCCTCGCGCGGTTCGGTCGTCACACTGGTCGCCCTCCTCGGCTTAACCCTCGGCCTCGGCGCCCTCGGCTCGCTGGCGACGGTCCCGCAGATTCCCGGGTGGTACGCCCAACTCCAGAAGCCAGCCTTCAACCCACCCAACTGGATCTTCGGCCCGGTCTGGACCACGCTCTATGTCCTCATGGCCGTCTCCATCTGGCGGGTCTGGCGCTCCACCCATGCCGATGCGCTGAAGACGAAGGTCGCCTTCTTCCTCATGCTCCTGCTCAACGCGGCCTGGTCGCCCGTCTTCTTCGCCCTGCACCGCCCGGACCTCTCGCTCTGGATCATCTACTTCTACGTCGGGGCCCTTGCGCTGCTTATCCGCAACCTCTGGCGCCAAGACCGCCTCGCCGCGGCCCTGCAGTTCCCGCACATCGCCTGGGTCCTCTTCGCGACCGCGCTGAACTCGGCCATCGCGAGCCTCAATAAATAAAACAGGCCCCGGATGTCCGGGGCCTGCGTAGACGGCTGGGGCGACGCTTAGGCGTCGAGCTTGGTCCAGCGGGCGTTGGCTTTCGAGGACTTCACCGCGGCGGCCACAAAGGCCATGCCAGTGACGCCATCGTCGATGCTCGGGAAGTCGTAACCAGCCTTCGGGGCCTTGCGGCCGGCGAGACGATCACGAACGGCTTCCGTGACGGAGCGGTAGACATTGGCGAAGGCCTCAATGAAGGCTTCCGGATGGCCGAACGGCGTACGGGAGTACTTCTTGCAGGCGTCGCCATTGTAGGAGTTGCCGCGACGGTGCGTCTGACGGGGCTGATCAAGGTATTTAACGATGAGCTCATTCGGGTGCTCCTGATGCCACTCCAGCGAAGCCAGGGTACCGTAGACACGGATGTTGAGGTTATTCTCGTCGCCGGTGGAGATTTGCGAGGCGTGCAACACACCCTTGGCGCCACCTTTGTAGCGAACGAGCATATTGGCATCGTCGTCGAGCAGGCGGCCGGGGATGTAGGTGCTGAGGTCGGCGGCGATTTCCTTGATCTCGAGACCCGTCACATACTGCACGAGGTTTTCGGCGTGCGTACCGATATCGCCAACGCAATTGGAAAGGCCCGAGCAGTTCGGGTCCATGCGCCAGTTGGCGATCTTCTGAATCTTCCCAGACTGCAGGGCGCCGATGGCGTAACCCTGTGGGTATTCGACGAGAACCTTGTTAATCTTACCGAGCTTACCAGCAGCTACGAAATCACGGGCTTCCTTGACCATCGGGTAGCCAGTGTAGTTGTGGAGCAACGCAAAGATCAGTCCGCTCTTCTTAACGACAACCCGCAGCTTCTTCGCTTCAGCGAGGGAGAATGCGAGGGGCTTCTCGCAGACGACGTGGATGCCCGCCTCGAGGAAGGCTTTGGCCACGGGGTAGTGCATGTCATTGCGCGCGACGATGGAGACGAAATCGATGCGGTCACCGAGCGGGCGCTGGGCCTCGGCCTTCGCCATTTCCTCGTAGGAGGCGTAGACGCGAGCGGGATCGAGGAAGAAATCCTCACCGGAAAGGCGAGACTTCTCGGGATCCGAGGAGAACGCCCCGGCAACGAGTTCAATCTGGCCGTCAAGGGCTGCCGCCATGCGGTGCACGCCGCCAATGAAGGCACCACGGCCGCCACCGACCATGCCCATACGAAGTTTACGATTCTGAGTAGCCATAGGAATTAGATAGCGACGGGTTTACCAGTCTTGGCCGATGCGTAGATGGCATCGATGACCTGCATCAAGCGCAGGGCCTGCTCCGGAGTATTGAGCGGGGCGGCCTTCCCTTCGATTGCCTCGATGAAGTTGGCGGCGCTAGCGATACGGCCCATGTCTTCGCACGCCGGCGTGACGATGGAGCGATTCACACTGTGACCGTTCTCCTGCACATAGAGTTCGCAGGTATCGATCGCCGTATTATCAAGGCCATCGATGCCGAAGAGGCGCTCGACTTTGCCACCGGCCTTGGTGCCCTGGAAGACGACCGAGACCTCCTCGCGCTTGACCATCTCGGCCCAGGAAACCTGGAGCGTGAGGACTTGGCCGGTCTTGAACATCACGAAGCCGTGCGCGGCGTTCTCAACGTCTGTCACACCGCCCACGCGGTCGGGGATGCCCCACGGGCCCTTGAAGGACTTGTCTTCGATGAAATCATTGAAGGTCTGGCCGAGCACATGCGCAGGCTCAGGGTAGCCCATGAAATACATGGCGAGGTCGACCATGTGTAAAAGGTCGATGAGCGGACCGCCGCCCGAGAGTTCCTTGGTCGTGAACCAACCGCCAAAGCCCGGGATACCGGTGCGGCGAATCCACTTGGCTTGCGCGGAGTTAATTTTACCGACCTGGCCGGCAGCGATATACTTCATCATAGCCTGCGACTCCGGGCGCGCCCGGTTGTTGAAGTTGAACATGACCTTCTTGCCCGACTTCTGGGATACCGCGATGATCTCGTGGACCTCAGGGGCGCTGAGTGCCGGGGGCTTTTCGCAGAAGACGTGCTTGCCCGCGTTCAGACACTGAATGGCAAGCGAAGCGTGGAATTTATTCGGGACGATGATGCTGATAGCGTCGAGCTCCTTGTGCGCGGTCAGCATGGCTTCGACGGACTCGTAGGAGTGCTTGATACCCCACTTGGCGGCAGCCTTCTGGGCAGCGCCCGGTGCGGGATCCGCCACGGCGATGATTTCCGCGCCGGCCTGCTTAAAGCCCGCGGCGTGGTACTGGAGCATGCCGCCTGCCCCGATGATGCCTACTTTGATTGCCATAAATGAAGGGGATGGAGGGGAGATTACTTCTTGGACTTCTGCTTGGCCTTGTCGAAGGCGGCGTCGAACGCGACCTTGTTGGTCGGGAAGGCCAGCTTCTTGACGAAGGCGCAGGATTCAGTCGCACCATGAAAACGGTCCATGCGGCCGTCTTCCCACTCGACGGAGAGCGGACCGGCATAGCCAACATCATTGAGGGCGACGATGACGTCTTCGAAGCGGATGTCGCCACGGCCAACGGAACGGAAGTCCCACGCGCGACGGGCGTCGCAGAAATCGGTGTGGCCACCGAACACGCCGACGGTGCCATCACCGTGACCCCACCAGACGTCCTTCATGTGGGCGTGGTGGATCTGCTTGCCGAAGGTGCGAATGAACTTCACGTAGTCGATGCCTTGGTAGCCAAGGTGACTAGGGTCATAGTTGAAGCCGAAGCGCTTGTGGTTACCGACCGCCTCGAGGGCGCGCTGGGCCGAAGCGATGTCGAAGGCGATTTCGGTCGGGTGGACTTCGAGCGCAAAGTAGACGTCCTGTTTTTCAAAGGCCGCCAAGATCGGCTGCCAGCGCTTAGCGAAGTCATCGTAGCCCTTCTGCAGGAAAGCCTGGTTGGTCGGCGGGAAGGCGTAGAGCGCGTGCCAGATGGAAGAACCCGTAAAGCCGTTGACGACGATCTTACCGGAGCCCTTCGGCTTCTTGGACATGTAGGCCTTGCCGGCATTGAAGAACTTGCGGGCCGCCTCGGCGGTCAGCGCCATTTCCTTCGCGGCACGTTGACGGACGCCTTCAGGCTTACCGTCGCCCCACACGTGCGCGGGGAGGATGGACTTATGGCGTTCGTCGATGTTATCGCAGGTAGCCTGGCCAACGAGGTGCGAGGAGATCGCCCAGCAACCGAGGTCGTGCTCGGCGAGCAACGCCCAGAGGGATTCGATGTAACTCTTTTCCTTCACGGCACGGTTGACATCGAAGTGGTCGCCCCAGCAGGCGAGCTCGACCCCTTCGTAGCCCATGGCTTTGACCTTGGGGAGGAGTTCGGCGATCGGGAGGTCGGCCCACTGGCCGGTGAAGAGAGTAACGGGGCGTTGGGACATGGCAGGAGGGATTGGGGACCTATGAGTCAGCCAATCGCCCCGCTTTGTTCAAGCGGGCAATACAGGAAACCGCTCGAAACCGCTTACTTGGCCAAGGCCTGGGCGAGCTCGGCCTCCAAGGCATCGTACGCCCCGCGTAGGCTAACGTCAGGCGAGACCTGACCGGGGGCAGGGGCACAGAAAACTGCCTCTAAATCAGCCATTTTCGCACCACAGGCCGCATGGGCGGCCCGCAAGGCGGCACCGAGGGCGGCGGAATCGGAGACCGCCAGACGGAGCACTGGGGCACCAAAAACATCGGCGAAAATCTTGGCTACGGAAGGATTCTCGGAAGCCCCACCCGTTAAGAGGAGGTGTGTCGTCGGAGTGCCCACCCAGCGGCTATGCAAACGCAGGCTTAAAGCTTGGCCTTCAACGGCGGCGCGCGGCAACGTAGTCTGCGTGGTTGGGGTGCCTAAAGCGATGCGACCCGCGGCGCGGCGCGGCGTGATTTCAGTCTCTTCCATCGGCAGGACCGCACTTCGCGCGGCGGGAGCGGCGTCGACGGCGGCGGAGAACGCCGCCCAATCGGCTAAACCACATTCGCGACTAATCGCTTCACGGGCGAGGGAACCGTTGCGGACGCAAATCAAACTCATGCTACCGCCTTGTGGGTTACCGAAAGCATGGCCGAGGCCAGCGCCGTCGGTGCGGATACCTTCAATCGCAGCGAAGAGCGTGTCGCTCGTGCCGAGGCTGATGACGACCTTTCCGGGCTTGGATGCGCCCATGCCGACCAAGCTGGAAGGATTATCACCCGTGCCGATGACGACTTGGCATTGGGGCGAGAAGCCGTAGCGATGAACGAAGTAAGCCGAGATGAGGCCAGCCACCGTAGCACCTGGACGGACCGGAGGCAGCTTATCAGCGAGGCCTGGGGCGGTGGCGTTGAGTGCTGCGGGCGACCAGTCGCCTTTGCGGATGTCCATCAGGTTCATCCCCGCCCCATCACCTGTATCGATCGCCGCGTCCTTACCGGCTAACACCGAGGCGAAGAACGAGGAGACTAAATGGATACGACGCGTGCGAGCCCAGCCCGCCGGATCAGACTTAAAGAAACGACGGATCTGTGGGCCCGAAAAGCGGGGCGTGGCGACGCTACCAGTCAGGTCGCAGAGGGCTTGGTCGCCGCCGAGCGCCGCCGCGATTTCAACGCACTCTGCCGTCGTCGAAGAATCCATCC
>CAITUF010000333.1 GCA_903895475.1 uncultured Opitutia bacterium
AATTCGACTTCACCGAGGGCGTTGCTCTTGTCGCCGCCCGCGGCTTGCGTGAGGCGATCGTTGAGGCGCTTGTAGTGATTATGGACGGCGACGGAGAGGACCTTCTTGGCGTGGTCCTGGCCGATGACGTGGATGTCGAGTTCCGCGCGGAGGGCCGCGGGGGCAACGAGCTTGACGGGCGTCGGCACATATTTGGCCGGGCCGGCCTGCATCAGCGGACCCGCGGCCGAGCCAGCGCTGGGCTTACCCTCGCGGGTGCGCTCGCGATCAATTAGGCGTCCGCAGGTGGAAACGCAGACGTCGCAGATGCCGATACCTTTCGGACCAGCGATGAGCTTGCCGGCCTGAGCGGCGGGCTTGCCGCAGAAGGAGCAACACTCCGCCTGGTCGCCAGCCATGAGGATTAAGCGCGGCCTGCCTTAGGCAGGACGACGTGATCGACGAGGCCGTAGGCCTTGGCCTCTTCGGCCGTCATGTAATTATCTCGGTCCGAGTCGCGCTGTAATTCCTCCGGCGTGCGACCACTATGCTTCGCGAGGACGTGGTTGAGCGTGTCGCGCCAGCGGAGGATTTCCTTTGCGGCGATAGAAATGTCGGACGTCTGGCCGGTCGCACCGCCACTGGGCTGGTGAATCATGACGCGGCAATTAGGGAGCGCGTGACGCTTTCCCTTGGTGCCAGCGGCGAGCAGGACGGCCGACATCGAAGCGGCCATGCCGATACAGTAAGTGTTCACCTCGCAGGTGAGGAAGTTCATGGTATCGTAGATCGCCATGCCCGCGGTGACCGAGCCGCCCGGGGAGTTGATGTAGATCGAGATGTCCTTCTTCGGGTCTTCCATTTGCAGGAACAACATCTGGGCGATGACGGCATTGGCGACGTCGTCGTAGATGGGGGCGCCGAGGAAGATGATGCGATCCTTGAGGAGGCGGCTGTAGATGTCCCAGGCCCGTTCGCCGCGTGCATCTCTTTCAACAACGTTGGGGATAATGTAGGACATGGTGGGGAGTTATGAGGGCTACTATACCCGGACCTTAGGCTTTCTCAACCGCTTCCGGGGCTTTCCCGTCGAGGACGAGGTCGAGGGCCTTATTCAGGACGGCGTCGCGGCGGAGGACCTGGAGCTGATTACGGTCCTTGGCCAGCTTTTCGGGCTGAACGTTGGTGCGGTAGGCCTCGCGGAGGATGGCCTGGGTGAATTCCTCGCGGGTCAGGTCGATGCCGTTTTCTTCGGCGATACGGACCAGCACGACCTGAGCGCGGACCTTGGTTTCGGCGGCCTTGCGGGATTCCGTGATGATTTCCTCGCGCTGGGCTTCGAACTGCTCGGGCTTCAGGGTGCCATTGCGGATGCGGAGCTGCAGGTACTCATTGAAGAGGCCATTAGCGACCGAATCGACGGCGGACTGGGGGAGAGGGAGATCGAGGCCGGTGATGAGGGCGTCGAGGGCCTTTTCGCGGCGGGCGGTTTCGGCGGCCTGTTCCTTGGTGCCGGTGATACCCTTGCGGAGCTGGTCACGGAGGTCGGCTTCATCCTTAACGCCAACCGACTTGCAGAAGGCTTCATCCACGGCAGGGATTTCCTTGCAGCGGACTTCGGAGACGGTGAGGGCGTACTGCACGGTCTTGCCGCGCAGGGCTTCGCGGGTGGCGTCGGCGCCGTAGGCTTGCTCCGCCTTGGCGGTGTCGCCGGCTTTCAGGCCGATGATGGCCTTGGCAATAGCGGGGACAGCGACAACTTCGCTTTCCGAGCCCGCTTCTTCCCAGCTGGATTCGGACGAGCCCAGCGGGCCGGCCTCGGCGTCGACTTCCTTGACGGCTTGGCCGTCAACGGTGCCGGTGTAACTGAGACGGACGTAGTCGCCCTTGGCGGCGGCCGCTTCGGTCTTTTCAAAACGGGCGCGCTGTTGGAGGAGCTTCTGGAGGTGCTCGGCAACTTCGGCGTCGGTCACCGTGACGACTTCCTTGGCAATCTTGATGCTCTGCCAATCGGGGGTCTTGAATTCAGGGAGGACATCGACTTCGTAGCGGATGACGACGTCGGCGCCCTGCACGGATTCGTCCTTCTGGACGTCGGCGAGGGTGTAGACGGTGAAGCTCTTCTCTTCCTTGATACGATCATAGCCCTGGGCGAGGAGGCGCTGGCTGATTTCGTCAGCGATGTTCTTGGAGTACTTCTGGCGGACGATCGCTTCGGGCGCCTTGCCCGGACGGAAGCCGGGGAGGGCGGCTTCGCGCGTGAAGCCCTTGATCACTTCCTTTTCGGAGGCGGCGACGGTGGCTGCTGGAATCGTCACGGTGACGGAGCGGCGGGTCGGGTTGGTAACTTGGATTTTGATGTCCATGGATGTATAGAAAGGAGGTTTGGGAGCCGCCCTAGCGGGCTCGCAAGGGGGGGAAGGGGGAGCAAACGGAACATTCCCCCACGGTCAACAGCGGAGGAAGGGCCTTTTTAGGCTGAACCTAGGCGTTTTTTGAGGCGCGGCAGCACGCAACGAGGCACAAAAGCGGCTGCTTGGGACAGTTTATGGCGGGCGATGTCCTTCACGAAGGTCGAAGAGGTCACAAACTGGTCTTGGCTGGGCATGAGGACCACCGTCTCGATTTCGGGGGCCATGAGGCGGTTGGCGTGGGCTAGGTCGAACTCGAACTCGAAGTCGCTGAACTTCCGGAGGCCCCGGATGATGGCCACGGCCTTATGTTTGCGGGCAAATTCAACCGTGAGGCCGTCGAGGGAGCGGACGCGGATTTTGCCCATCCCCTTGCAAGCTTCACGCGCCATGACCAAGCGTTCCTCCAAAGGGAATAAAGGGTTCTTGGAGTCGCTTGGCGCGACGGCGACGATGACGCGGTCGAAGAGCCGGGAGGCGCGACGGAGGACATCGAGGTGCCCAAGGGTGATCGGATCGAAGGTGCCGGGGTAGACGGCGATGCGCGGTTTGAGGGCCATTGTTTTCCTGTTGCGGCTGACTCTCGCCCCAGAACATTGTCCCCGCAAGCCCGCATGCATTTCCTTCGGCACATCCCCAATCTCCTCACCGCGGCCCGGTTGCCGGCGGTCTTCCTGATTGCACTCTGGACCTCCTGGGCGGGGGTTTGGGCTAGCGCGGCCTTGGCTTTGTTCATTTTGGCCGCGTTGACCGATATCTTTGATGGCTGGGTTGCCCGTAAACTCGGGGCGGTCTCGGACTTCGGCCGGCTGATGGACGCTTTAGTCGACAAGATTTTCATCCTCGGTCTGCTCGTGGGTTTGATGGCTGCCGATTGCCTACCTGGTCGTCACGTGCTTGGGCCCGTGATCGGTGACTTGCCGGCCGCTGGCTACTTGAGCCCTTCCGACAGCGAACGCCTGCTGGCGGCCTTTGGGGTGGTGCTGATTCTTTGCCGCGAATTCCTCATCACGGGCCTGCGTCTCGTGGCCGCCGCCTCGGGACAGGTGCTCGAAGCCGAGGGGCTCGGTAAGATTAAGACCTTTCTCCAAATCTTGGCCATCGGCCACCTCATCGGCCTGCGTGCCTATGAGACGCATTGGAAACTCTCCGCGCTCTGGCACGAGCGCTGGGAAGTGATTATCATGAGCCTCTTCTGGCTCTCCGTCGCGGTGACGGTCGTCTCGGGTGCGAGTTATCTTATCCGCCATCGCCGGCATTTGCCAGGCTTGTCCGGATGATGGTCAGCATCGCCACGCTGGGGCCATTGGGCCGGCTGCGGGCGCCAGGCACATGGGGTTCCGCTGCGGGTTTACTCTGGTGGGCTTTGGTGGTGCGCCTCGCGCATGCGAAAGGCTGGCACCATGAGTTCATCTTCAACTCACTGGTCGTCTTGATGGCGATTGTCATCTGCGGTGTTGCGGCACTCATGATTGGCAAGAAGGACCCACAAGAAGTGATCCTCGATGAGTTTGCGGCCATGCCGCTGGTCTTCTTGTTCAATCCCTATGTGTATGGCGGCAAGTCGTCCTTGCTCCTCATTCTGTTGGGGTTCCTGCTGTTCCGAATCTTCGACATCACGAAGCCCTTCGGCATTAAGGCGCTCGAGAAGTTGCCCGGAGGTTTTGGTATCGTGCTCGATGACGTGATGGCTGCGATTTACGCGAACCTGGTCCTGCACGCCATTGCCTGGCTTTGGGTCATCCTCTGATGGCCACGTATTTTGCTCTAGCCGACACCGCGGTCGTCCGGGTCTCCGGCGAGGACGCGGCCACTTTCCTGCAGGGGCAGTGTACGGCCGACCTGCGCGGCGTCACGTCCGTCGACGCCTTGTGGTTAAATCGCAAGGGCCGGGTGCTGGCCCACACGGTGGTCAGCAAGGAAGCCGACGGCTCGTTCTTACTCTTGGCCCCGCACTTGACGGCGGAGGCACTGCTTGCCGTGGTGACGGCCAACGTGATTGCGGACGACGTCGTCGCCACGGATGAATCGGCGAGTTGGCGTCGCTGGATGGCTTGGGGTGACCTTCCCGCGCTCCCTGGCGCGCGCGTTTTCGCGACGCAGCGCTTCGGTGTCCCGGCTTGGGATGTGCTAACCCCCGCAAGTATGGCCGCTCCGGCCAACCTTACCGACCTCACCGAACTAGAGGCCCGACGCATCCACTCCGGCGTGCCGGCAGTCCCCACGGATTGCGGCGCGAACGAGTTCCCACAGGAGTGCGGCCTTGAGTCCTGGGTCAGTTACACGAAGGGCTGCTACCTCGGCCAGGAAGTCATGGCCCGGATTCAGTCCATGGGTTCCCTGCGTCGGATCCTGCGTCGCGTCGAATCGACCGACGGCTCGCCGTTAGTGGCCGGCTCCGAGCTATCGGTGGCGGGCAAGGTCATTGGTAAGGTCCGTTCGGCGGCCGGCCCGCTTGGGTTGGCGCTGGTTAACCTCGAGCTGCCAGTGGGGGCGGTTTGTGCGGCGGTGAGTGGCGGGGTGGTGCTGGGTGCGCCCGCGGCGTTGCCGTTCGCTAAGGCCTAAGCGAGTCACCGACCTCGTTCGGTTTCCGTTTGCGACTAAGCCTTGGGGCGTTTCATTAGAAGCCGATGGCCTCGCAATTCCATTAT
>CAITUF010000334.1 GCA_903895475.1 uncultured Opitutia bacterium
CGGGCCCGCGTCCAGAGCAAGGCATCGACCACGGTGTTACCGGTTACAGTACAGGATTTGTCGTCAATGGCTTCGCTGAGAAGGTTCTCGCGGGCCTGCTCGGTCGGACAGAAATTCCAACGGACTAAGGGCGCGGTCAAACGGCGGTTCATCTCCTCCGGAAACGGCGAGCGCATATCGTCCGTGCGAAGGCCAGCTTCCACGTGCCCCACTGGGACGTTCGCATAGAATGCGGCCAAGGCCGAACCGAGGACGGTCGTGGTGTCACCCTGCACGAGGACGGCGTCAGGGCGGGCCATGGTAATCCATGAGTGGACGGACGTGAGCACCCGCGCGGTGAGGTCAGCCAAGCCTTGGCCGGGCTGCATGAGGTTCAGGTCCACATCTGGACGGAGGCCAAAGACAGCGAGTGTCTGGTCGAGCATCTGACGATGCTGGGCGGTCACGACGAGTACCGGGCGAATTTTCTTCGACTGCAGCAGCTCAAAATAGAGCGGCGCCATCTTGATGCATTCAGGACGGGTGCCAACAATCAGGGCGACGGTACGCATGGGGTTTAAAGGGGGTAAGGGAGGCCGTCGACCAACACGGCATCGGGGCGTAAATCGATAGTGCAACCGAGGGCGGTCACGAAAGTGACGGTGCGACCAGCAGCCGACAGGCGGCGCGTCCAGGACGGTTCCCGGCGACCATACCGAGACGCAAAGAAGCCTTCGCCCGTCTGCCCATCCGCTGAAATCCAATTTTCTTCCGAGGGCTCCGAGCAAACTACCGCCAGCCGCTCCAGCCCGGCGCGGGTGCGGCCGTGCCAACGGAGTTCGCAGCGACCAGTCGCAGCGGACGCCTGAACTTGATCAACGACGACAAAACCTTGCGGCAAGCGCAGGACTCGGCGGGTCCACGTGGCTCCCGCCAGATCCCGCAGGCTGGCACAAAAGCCCGAGGGTTCGGACTGGCGGATACAAGGCACCCACGGCAACCACAGGAAACGGCCGGCCTTGCGCATCGGCCCGCGACCCGCCGTGGTGACGACATTATGATGCACAGCTGATCCAAAGTCTTCCGCTGGGCCGCCACGGTAGGAAAATGTCCCCACGTCTTCAGTGAGCCAGGCACCATCCCAATAGAGGGAGACGTGCATCTGGTCAGCCTGGCTAGGCCGGTACCGCCAAGCGGACGGCATCCGCATAAACGCCGCACCGCGATAGTTGCGCAACACGCCGACGCCGGCGGCCAGACAGTCCACCTCTCCGCCACCCGCCTCAGCGCGCGTGGTGATCGGCATAGGCCCAACCAATAACAAGGAAGCCTCATCCCACGGACCGGCGACTGGACGACTGCCTAGGAACAAAGCCTGCGCCGCGCCCACGGCGGGACGGAAATCGTGGGCGGGCACCCCGCTAAGGGGAAACAGATCCGCGCTATCGTCGGCACCGTAACGGGGCACTGTCCCGTCCGCCTCCATTAAGTTCTGCAGGAACTCGGTGGCTTGGCTGACCTGATCACGCGTGTGCGGCGGGAGCCGTTCGCCTTCGGCAATCAGGACAACCTCGGCCCACGTCATGAGCTGTAAGAACAGGCGATGATAGTTCGTCGAGTGCTGACTAAAGCCACCGTCCGCATCAACGAGCGCATCCACTTGCGGGAAAAGCGTCTCGAGCCCTTGGTCGCGCCAGCCTGCGGAGCCTTCCAGCTGCGGCCACAGCGCGCCCGCAGTGAAGAGCCCAAGTGACTCGCTGATGCCGTGGTTGTTCTGCTGCGAAAGGGCGTACGAAAGGTGCGCCTGAATCCGCTCTGCCGTCGCCGTTGCGAGCCGGGCGGTCAGCAGCACGCGCGCATCCGTTGTCGCGGGGTGACCCCGAAAGGCCTGCAACGCGTAGGCCACGGCAATGAGCCGGAACGATGCTTCCTGTCCGCACATCCACTGGGGCCCGCGATTGGGTGGGTTGGCCTGCATCCAGTCTTCGAGCAAAGCCCAGAACCGTTCGACGTGCCGAGTCTCTCCATCGAGCACCCAAGCCCGGACTAACGGGTAGACCCAAGCAAAGCGGGAGAGCTCCCAGACGCCTTTGATATCGGTAGTGCCCGCGTCCGAGAGTTTCGTCCAATGCACTGAGGCCTCCACGCTGGCGCCATTGAGCACGCTCGTTTGCCAACGTGGTTGCACGCCGGCATCCCATAAGTCGTGGTTAAAGATTCGAAAACGCCCGAGCGCTAAGAGATCGGCTTCGGCAACGGGTGAATGTCCATTTTCGATGGCCCACGCCTCGACATGCGCGGCCAGAAAAGCGCGGTCGATTTTAGCAATCGGGAGATACGGCGCGGAGCGACGCCAGCGGGTCACATAATCGCCTGGTACCTGAATCTGCTCCCAAGTCTGGACCGGGCAGCGACGTTCCAACCACCCGAACGAACGTTCGGCCTTAAACCAAAGCCGCCGCAGAAACCATGCGGGGCCGAGATGCTGGAGGGCGGAGAGATACAAAAGAATCAGCGAATTTGGCCGCGCGTATCAATGAGCGCCTTACCGGCGAACGAGGCTAAGGTCAGCGACCCGAAAGCCCGATGGTCAACCAGTAGAACAATCACGTTCGCGGCCGCCATGGCTTCCTCAAGGCTCACGAGCTTGGCCTTACCCGCTAAGCTGGGTGGCAAGACACGCACATGCGGCTCGACGGCTAGGACGGGGAGACCAGCGGCAGCGAGCGCCGCGGTGATTTCGACCGCTGGAGATTCGCGCAAGTCATCGACGTTGGCCTTGAAGGCTAGCCCGAGGCAGGCCACGACCGGCTGCGCTTGCAGGGCGGCGGCCGCCCGGACTTGAGCGATGACGTGATGTGGCTTGTGGTCATTCACTTCACGGGCCGTGCGTATGAGGCGAGCCTCCTCGGGCGCTGCGGCCACGATAAACCAAGGGTCCACGGCGATACAGTGACCGCCGACCCCGGGCCCGGGCTGCAAAATCTTTACGCGAGGGTGGCGATTCGCCAACCGGATAAGCTCCCAGACATCGATCTTCAGGCGGTCACAAATTAACGAGAGCTCGTTAGCGAAGGCGATGTTCACGTCGCGGAAGGCATTCTCGGTCAACTTCGCCAACTCGGCCGTCCGGGCGTCGGTCAGGAAAATCTGGGCTGCGCAAAAGGTCTCGTACAAGGCCTTGGCGCGAACGGACGCGGCGGGCGTGAGGCCGCCCGCGATACGGTCATTGGAAACCAACTCCTTCAGCATCTGCCCGGGTAAGATTCGCTCGGGGCAATGCGCGTAGAGAATATCGGCTGGCAGCGCGAGACCGCGACTAGCTAACTCGGCTTCCAGCCAGGCTTTTACTTTTTCGGTCGTACCGACCGGAGAGGTGGATTCAAGGATAACCAG
>CAITUF010000335.1 GCA_903895475.1 uncultured Opitutia bacterium
ACCTCGTCCTCGAGCCGCAGGACTGCGCTCCCCTCTTCTCTCAGGACGCGATCCGCAAGGTCTGCCATCGCCACTATGGACTCGGCTCGGACGGTATCCTCTATGGTCCGATTGAACGCACTGATGGCGCCTTTGGCCTGCGCATCCTAAACCCTGACGGCTCGGAAGCCGAGAAGTCCGGCAACGGTATCCGTATCTTCTGCCGTCACCTCCTCGAAACCAAGCGTGTTCAGGAAGGCCAAGAGTTTAAGGTCCACACCCTGGGCGGCCTAGTCGGTTGCTCCGTCTTCGAAGGCGGCAACCGTATCCGCGTCGAGATGGGCAAGGTCTCCTTCAGCGCTCCGGTGATTCCGCACATTGGCGCCGACCGCGAAGTCCTCGGCGAAAGCATCACCGTCAACGGCCGGACGTTTAAGTATTGGGCTGCCACCGTCGGCAACCCGCACTGTGTGATCCCAGTCGACGACCTCTCGCCCGACCTTGCCAAGACCTACGGCCCGGCTCTCGAGACACATCCTAGTTTCCCGAATCGCACGAACGTGCAGTTCATGAAGATCGTCGACCGCCAGAACGTCCAAATCGAGATCTGGGAACGCGGCGCCGGCTACACCCTCGCCTCGGGGTCCTCTTCTTCGGCTTCGGCGGCGGTCGCCCGTAAAATGGGCCTTGTTGACGCCGATTTGACGGTCCATATGCCCGGCGGTAAGATTATTATTGGCATCGGGGCGGACTTCTCCATCGTAATGACAGGTCCGACCACCCCGGTAGGCGTCTTTGAGATGCACCCTGGGGTTCCGGTCCAAGACGTCGCCCTCTAAGGCGGTTAGTCTTTACCAGCATTCATTTTCGGTGTGCCCACTCTTGGCCACACCGCCTTCCCGCACGAACCACCTATGGCGCCGCGTCAGCCGTTGCCCGCACTCACCGAGGACGATCTCATTGATCTAGCCGGCGGGGCGACCGTGTTACTCGCCAAGCACCTCGTCCTTAAAGGTAAGGTCAAGAAAGCGATCTGGGCCTTCCCCAACGTGGAAGCCTTGGTTGATGACGGCACCGAATCCCGTGAAGCCCGCTGGAACCTGCGCTCCATTACTTTCCAGCGCAACGAGTGCGCCTGCGAGGTTTCCGTTCGGCAAAGAAAGTTATGCGTTCACTCGGCTGCAGCCTATCTGGCCTTAGCCGCCAAGGAGGGGACCATCAAATTAACGGAAGACGCCCCACCCAAACCAGCGGCCGCCAGTAAGACCGACGTAAAAGAAAACTCGAAGTCCGCCAAAACCGAGCCAACCGCCGCCTCTCAGGGGCCCAAGCTCAAATCCCTCAACCTCTCCCCGAAACGCGGCACGCCGATCGAGGTTCGCTTCATCATCCCACCGAACATCGCCACGGCGGCCCAGCGCGACGAAATCATCTGCCGCCTGGAGCTCCGCATCGACGGCATCCAAACCGCCCCGGAAAATATCGATCGCACCAAGGCTTGGACCATCGAACCTGACACGGTCTTCTTCTTGGCCATCCTCGAGAACCTCTGTAACGGTAAGCTACAGGGCCTGTTACCCCTCTCCCGCCGGCACCTGCGCCAGCTCCTCGGCGTCGGCAAAGGCTTAGCCATCTTCCGGATGGCCAATGCGCCCGAGGTTCCCTTGGCCTGGTCCGGAGATAGCCTAGCGGGCGTCCATACGCACCTGCAGGAACCGGAAGTCACCCCGCAGACGACGCACAACGGTGAGGCCCTGGACGACGAGAAGGAAGAAATCCGCTCCCAAGACCGCGGCGAAGAAGACGCCCCTTGGGTCGACGGCTCCATGAAGTGGCTGCGCATCCGCCTGCCCCAGAAGTCGAGCGGCCCAGTATCCGAGCTCCGCGAAGTCCTGCAGCGCAACGGGTTCGTCCTCGAAACGGCCACGCGCGAATGGTACCTCAACGGCACGATCCAAGTCCTCAACTTCCTGGCCCGCCACCACAAGGTCCTCTGCATCGATAACGACTCCTACTTCACGCACAACCTGAAGCACTCCCTGCGCAACGTCGACTTCGCCAAAGCAAAATGCGACGCCGCCGAAGAGACCGGCGGCTTCCGCTTTGCCATCGGCATCGACCCCGAAGGTAAGAGCTCTAAGGTTGTCCAAGAAGCGCTCAAGAGTGGGCGCATGTTCTTCTACACGGACCGCGGCCCGCGCCTCATCACGCCCGAGTTGATGGAATCCATCCGCAACGCCCAGCGCCGTATCACAGGCGAATCGAAGCGTGACGTCGACCTCGACCTAAACCTGAAGATTGGCTTCGCCGACCTCGCGAGTGCCGATGCAATCGCCGAGGAACTCCAGGCTGCCTTCGCTCCGCCCGAGGCTTGGGCCAAACGCTCCGACGCGATTCGCAACCTGTCGAAACTCCAGCCCGCGCCGATTCGTCCCGAGCTGACCCAGATGCTCCGCCTCTACCAACAGGTGGGCGTGGCGTGGCTCTGGCACCTGCACAACAATCACCTCGGCGGCCTGCTGGCCGACGAAATGGGCCTCGGCAAGACGGTCCAAGCCTTGGCCTTCATGGAAGTCGTCCGCCGGGAACGCCCTGAAGAGGGCCCCTGCCTCGTGGTCTGCCCCGCCTCGCTCGTCGAGAACTGGCGCCGCGAAGCCCGCCGCTTCACCCCCGCGCTCAAGGTTCTCGCCCACCACGGCCAGTCGCGCGAATCCTCGCCGGAATACCTCAAGCGCTTCGACCTCATCATCACTTCCTACGGCACCTTGGCCCGCGACGTGGGTTCCTTCGCGCTGGTCAATTGGAGTACAGCCACGTGTGATGAAGGCCAAAATATCAAGAACCCGCGCGCCCAGGCCACTAAGGCCGTGAAGCAGATTATCGCCAAGGGCCGCTACATCCTCACTGGCACGCCGGTTGAGAATTCCCTCGAAGACCTCCGCTCGCTCTTCGGCTACCTCATGCCAGGCTACCTGCCCAAGCCGGAGGAACGCCTGGCGTCCGAAGACCGTAAGTGGCACGACGACCGTCTCCTCCAGATGGCGGCGCCTTACATCCTCCGCCGCGCCAAGCTCGCGGTCGCCCCCGAGCTGCCGCCCAAGATCGAACAGATCATCTACTGCGACTTTGAAGAAAACCAGAAGAAGTTCTACGACGAGATGCAGGAAACGACCCGGCAGGAAATCTTCGATATGGAAATGAGTGGGGCTAAGGACAACGCCATCCGGATGGCCGCCTTTAACCAGCTCCTTCGCCTCCGCCAGATTTGCGCCGACCCGCGCATCCTCGACCCGAAGATGGACGAGGCCGATTCCGCCAAGCTCCAGGCCTTCCTCGAGCTCCTCGAAGAATCCATCGACGCGAACCACCGCATGCTGGTGTTCTCGACCTTCGTCTCGGCGCTCACCATCATCCGCAAGGCGCTCGAAGCCCGCGGCATCCCCTATTGCTACCTCGACGGCTCGACCAACGACCGCCAAGGGGTCTGCGATACGTTCAACTCGACTCCGACCATCCCGGTCATGCTCATGTCCCTCAAGGCTGGCGGCACGGGCCTCAACCTCACCGGGGCCGACACGGTCGTCCACTACGACCCTTGGTGGAACCCTGCCGCCGAAGCCCAGGCGACCGACCGGGCCCACCGTATCGGGCAGACCCGGACCGTCACCAGTATCAAGCTTATCGCCGCCGGAACGATCGAAGAACGGGTCATGGACCTCCAAAAGTCCAAGTCTGAGATGTTGCGTAAGCTCCTCAGTGAATCAGACTCCGTCTCGTCTGCCCTTAGCCTCGACGACATCAAAGCCCTCCTGACGGTCTAACCCCTCCCCATGCTTTCCACCCTCATTCGACGCAATCGTCCCCGGAGCGAGATGTCGTTCATGGAGCATATCGACGACCTCCGCGTCTCGTTGATTCGCGTGCTGGCGGTCTTCATGGTCGGCCTGGTGGCGTCTCTGATTTTCTACGAGAAGATCCCCTCCTTCCTCAACCTGCCGCTCGAATGGGCCAAACACCCAGAAACCTCACCGATTAGTTTCCTCATCGGAAAGGCCGAACCATCGCTCGCGGCCCTCGGCGACCTCAAGGAGTTCACCTTCATGGGCGTCTGGTCGGTGCTCATGTATGCGGCCTTCGCCGCCGGCATCGCCTTGGCCTCCCCGATCTTCCTTTATGAAGTGGTTCGTTTCGTTGGCCCAGCGCTGAACAACAAGGAAAAGCGCGGGCTTATCCCATTCTGCGTCGCGGCACTTATTCTCTTCTTCTGCGGGGCCTCCCTCGCCTTCCTCTGGCTGACGCCCATGTCCGTCCAGATTTGGCACCATTTCGCCAGCGGGATGGGCATCGAGGTGACTTGGCAGGCCTCCGATTATTACTCTTTTGTGACGATGATGAGCCTGCTAACGGGCCTGACGTTCCAATTCCCGCTCGCGCTAATTATCCTGATGTGGCTCGAATTGGTCCGCCCCCGCACGTTACTCAAATCCTGGCGCGGCATGCTCTTCGGAATCCTCGTTCTGGTCGGACTCATCACGCCGATTGGTGACCCACTCTCTCTCTTTGTCCTCACGGGAATCCTCTTCTGCTTCTACCTCGTGGCGGTGGGCGTGGGCGGGGCCATCGTCCGTCGCAAACGCATTGCCCGCGGCGATAAGCCGAACCCCGAGGACGACGATATCGGTGATGATGACGATGATGAGCCAGATCCAGATGGCTCGGATGACTCTTCTAATTACGGCTCATCCGCTGGCAGAACCGTCACCTCCGAGCCCAAAGCTATCACGGCCAAGCCCAAGTCCGCCCCGCCACCCGCCGAGGGCGACCTGAGCTCACTCGACTAATCTCCCCCACCTCCATGCGCCTCCCAATCTCACTGCTGCTGTTGGCCGCCCTGCCCTTCGCTCACGCGGCGGACCCTGACAATACGTTGTTTGGGAAGAAAGCCGGTACGACGGAGAAAGTTATCGTCACCAAGGTGGTCGAGGTCGAGAAGGCTCCGGCCGACAAGATGGCCCCCGCCACGGACAAGCCCGCCATGGAAAAAGAAATGGAGGCCCCCAAGGAAGGCATGAAGCCAAAGATGGAAATGGCCGAAGGTGATAAGCCTGCTACCAAGCCCAAAATGGCTGACGAAGCCGAGGTACCCAAGAAGCCCATGGCTGAAACGGAAGCCAAGAAAGGCGACCCCGAGATGAAGAAGGACGACCCCGAAAAGGCCAAGGAGGAAGAAGAACCGACCATTTCCCCGTTCCGCCCCGCCAAGACGCTCACCGCCGTCGAAAAGCGCACGTTCAAAATTGCTAACCTCAATCGGCCGCTTGCGTTCGAGACTACCCGCGAACTGCAGCGTCTCTTCACCGTGCTGGCCACGCAATATGTGACCGACGGAAAAACCTTTGCCAAGGCACCCGGCCCCGTGACGGCGGTTTCGTACACGATCTTGCAAGACCTAGGCGAACAGCGCTACGTGGCCAAGGCCTCCTGGCCCACGGTCGGCGAAGCGCTCCCCGCCAGCACCAATGCGTGGGCCATCCTAGTCCTCGACGAGGAAGTCAAGGTCGGCGCCACGGGCCGAATGACTGGCACGCACGCCGGTACCGTCGCCCTCGATTTCACCGCTAAATTCAGTCCCATCGACGGTAAGACGCTGACGATTCGCCGTGAAGCGTTCGTGGAGTGCAAGCCGATCGAGGAGTCCAATGCCAGCCTGGCAAAGTTCATCGAGCTGGTCGCCCAAGGTGGCGAGTTTAGTGTGACCACGACTGAGCGGGTCGGCTGCAAGACCTGCAACAGCCTTGGCTACACGCGCGAGCCCCAAAAGGGCAAGTTAGAGGATAAGCGTATTCCCTGCACGAATTGCGAAGGCACCGGTAAGCTGTCGACGACGACGGAAACGAAGTTCGCCCCTTAACCCCGCTTAGGGCCAACCTGCGCTTGCGCCCCGCCGAGGGGATTGGCAAGGTGCGGTCGTGAGTTCTCCCCTGCATCTCGGACTAGAACCGCACTTCGCGGCCCTCGAGTCTTTCCTCGCGGAACAGGAGGCGAGCTTTGAACCCGAGGTCCGCCCGATGGTGCGCGAGGTCCTCGCCCACCCTGGCAAACGCCTCCGCCCACTCCTTGCCTTCGGTTCCGGCGCCGGCATCGGGCCGTCCATCGACCTCGTTCGCGGCGCGGCGATTGTGGAATTAGTCCACCTAGCTACGCTCGTTCACGACGACGTCCTCGACGGTGCCGACACGCGCCACGGCGCCGATACGCCTAACCACACCCACGGCGCCCACGCGGCCGTCCTCTTCGGCGATGCGCTCTTCGCCCACGCCCTCGTCCTGGCGAGCGAACACACGTCCTCGACCCTTTGCTCCATCGTCGCCCGTGCCTCGCGTGATGTCTGCTCGGGCGAAGTCTGCCAGACGTTCTCGCGCGACAACCAGTCCCTCAGTCTCGCCGACTACCAGCGCCAGATTCGTATGAAGACGGCGGTGCTCTTTGAAGCCGCCTGCCGCGTCGGATCCTTAGTCGCGGGCTATCCCCAAGTCCATATCGACGCCTGCGCCGCCTTCGGACTGCACCTCGGTATCGCTTACCAGATGTACGATGACTTCGTCGACCTCCTACAAGACGACGCCAAGGCGGGCAAGACGCTCGGGACTGACGCCGCCAGCGGTAAACTGACTTTACCGATGCTACTCGAACGCGATCGCCGGAAGGTCGATATCCTCGCCGAACTCCGTCAGGGCCGGTCCGCCCGCGAGGCCATCTCCGCCGAAACGTGGCGCGAATGCTTCCGCATGCTCGACGCCGAAGTGGCCTCCGCCGAACAAGCCCTGACAGCGATCGAAGGCTCCCCTTCGCCCTTCTACTTACTCCGCCTAACGGGCTTCCTCCGCCAAGCTGCCGCCAAGTTGGCACCGAGCGCGTGAAGCTGTTCCTGACAACCTATTCCGAGCGCCTCGCGTTGGCGCTGATTTTGAGCGTACTAGGCTTAGCGACTACGCTGACGTGGTTCTGGTGGTCGCTCTAAAGGCTTACGGAACGTAACGCTTGGCCTGGAAACCGCGCGCCGTCAGAGCGGCGTGGACGGCCACAAGGTCCACCTTATCACCGACCTTTACGCCAGCGCGGGCATACCAGCCCGCGGCCATCTCAACCGTGAAGCGGACTTTATCCGAACTAGAGGTAGTCGTCGTGGTGTCCCCGGCCCGCATGGTTTTGATTTCCAAGATGACGCCATCCGCGGAGACGAACGCGATATCGAGGTCCAGCGGGGTGTCCTTCATCCAAAAACGCATCTGGGTGTCGGCTTCATACATAAACGCCATGCCTTCATTCTCCGGCAGCTTAGCAGTGCCCATGAGTCCACGCGACTTCTCGAGATCGGTCACAGCCAAGCGCAGACGGGTAGCGACGGAACCTTGACGCACAGGAAAGAGTGTCTCGATGCTGGCATCCTCGCGGGTAGCCACAGGGGCCGGCGCGGGCTGACGATCGCACGCAGCCAAAGCGAAGACGGCCAAGATAAGACTAAGACGGCGCATATGGGCAGTGTTCCCGCTGTTGCGTCCAAGGCAAGTTTCGCTTGTGATCGGTAGCACACCATGGAAACCGACCGCCAAGCCCACTGGCGCCACCCCGGCACCGCATGGCACTATGCCCGGGCAGCGGTCCAAGTCGGCCTCTGGGCGTCGGAACGGCGCTTGATCGAAGCAGCCTGGGGAAAAGAGGCGCGGCTACTCGAACTCGGCTGCGGTGCCGGCCGCGTGGGGTTAGGGCTTCTAAAACTAGGCTACAGCGAACTGACGGTGACCGATTTTTCGCCGACGATGGTCGACATGGCGAAGGGTGTCCTCGCGGATGCCAACGTGGCTTGGGCTGACCGTGTGGAAGTCGCCGACGCCTGCAGCCTGCCCTACGCGGATGCGTCCTTTAACGGAGTGATCTTCGCCTTCAACGGGCTCATGTGCATGCGCGGCCAAGCCGACCGAGCCCGAGCCCTTCCCGAGATTCGTCGTGTACTCAAACCCGGCGGCCTTTTTCTCTTCACGGCCAATGATCGAGCCGCGGGCGAACACCGCGAACTCTGGGCCCAGGAGCCAACCTTACCCGGCTGCCAACCCGGCGACCGCTGGCACGAGACAGATTCCATCCCGGTCTTCATGCACAGCAGCACCGAAGCAGAAACACGGGCGGAACTAACGCAGGCAGGCTTCCGGGTGCTGAAATGCCCGTTACGGTCGGAGGTAACGGCGGAGACTGCCGCCGTGCGGGCCTTTGCCGGTGAAACGCGCTTCTACGTGGCAGAAAGGGTTTGAGGGAACCACCCTAGGCGAAGCATTGTCCTGCTCCCATGAGACTTTCCGCCATCACGGCCTGGATTTG
>CAITUF010000336.1 GCA_903895475.1 uncultured Opitutia bacterium
CCGGGGCCTTTTCGCCGCGGGCCACAGCGAGGATGGTGGCTTCGGCGTGTTCGAGTCGCGGGAGGTGTTTCTTTAACTCATCGACGAACGAGGGACGATCGGCGCTAGGCTTAGCAAACGGCTGGGTGGTGCGGTCGCCATAGGCAAAGGCCCAGTTCATGCAGCGCCAGGTATCGAACCACAGGCGGTTCTTTTCGACGATAGCCATACGCAACGTGGGAGCGGCTGGGGCGGGGCACCCGAGTGCTTGGGCGATGGCTTCGCCGACGACTTGGGAGCCCTCTGCAGTGAAATGCATGCCGTCGCGGGTGAGTGTCTGGGGGGCGTCTTTAAGCGCGGTGAACAAGTCCACGAAGACCAAGCCGCGGGCTTGTGCGAGTGAACGGGCGGCCTCGTTAAATTCTGCGAGCCGGGCGTTAAGTCCCGTGTTATCAGGGATGCGTACGTCAGTGGGCTTCTCGAACGGGGCGGGTCCAATCACCACGAGCCGGGGTGTCACGGCGGCAAAGTCTTGGAGCAGTGTCGCGTAGGCGGCCTTGAAATCTGCGGGCGTGCGCGTGGCGTCGAGTGCTTCGACTTGGCCGAACCACGTGAACACCATCGTGGCGCCAGCGCCGACGAGGTTCTCGCGCCAAGAGCCCCATTCCATCATGCGGTTCTGCCGGAAGACCGTATCACCTTCCCAACTCATGTGGCGGAATTTGGGCGCCAGCTTCTGCCCATGCTGGGTGAGGCGGGCTTCCAATTCACCTTGCCGTTGCTCGAGCACCATATTTTCGCCGCCCGTAAAGACAATCACCTCAGCGGGGGCGATGGCGAACTGACGATCCGTGAATGCTGCTGGTCGCGCCTGCGCCTGAGGGGTGGAACTTAGGCGTTGCATGGGCGCGGGCAGCACGGTGGCTTCCAGTGGGCTAGGCGGTAACTCCTCGATGGCGAAATCCTTAAAGAAGGCTTGGCCACCGCCAGCGGAGGAAATCTCCAGCGCAAAAGACCCTTGGCGGCGCCGCGGCGCGGGCTCGTGGTAATCGGCCATCAGTACGCCATTAACCCAAGTTTGGAGGTGAGCCCCTTCGGCGCGAACGCGGTACTCATTCCAGTCGCCGGCTTTGATGGTTGACGCGACCTTTTCTTTGGCTGGGTAGGCAATCATACCGCCTTTAGGCCCTTCCTTAAACAGGCCGCCATCGTAGCCCTGGCCGATGTCGCACTGCCATCCGACGATACGCTTTCCTGGGGTAAGCTCGCAGCGGAAGAAGAGACCTGTACCGACTTTGCCTTCAGTCTTGGCCTTAAACGTTAGGTCAAAGTTCTCGAAGGATGGCGCGGAAGTTAACCAGGAGTCTACGGGCTGAGCGCGACCGCCGCCCACCATGGCGCCGTCTTGGACCTTCCAGAAGCGGGTGGCATCACCGCCCCAACCAGCCAGAGTGGATCCATCGAAGAGCGGACGGACTTTTTTAGGGGCAGGTGGCACGGGCGAAGCGGCTAACGCTTCGATACGGATATTACGGTAACGCACGAGCGAGGTTGCGTTTCCATGAATCTGTACCGCGATCAGCCCGGTCTGCGGAATCGCCGCATCGGTTTCGGTGTAGTCGACGGTCTGGACGCCGTTGAGCCAGATTTGGATGCGTGGGCCCTCGGCGCGGATACGGTAATCGTTCCACTCGCCCAGCGCCTTCATGGCCTTTTTCTGGGTGGGGGCGTCGGGCCGAGCGAGGACCTTGTTGCGGCGACTCTCATCATACAGGCAGCCGTCGTAGCCCGCGCCGAGGTCGGCTTGGTAGCCTTTCATCTCATAATGATTCGGGATACGGGTGGAACGGAACTGCACGCCCCCGTTCACGAAGCCCTTGGTACCTTCGAGCTTCCATTGTAATGTCAGGTCAAAGTTCTCATAGGCCTGCACCGTGGCTAGGAAGTTATTCTTCTCCTGGGGCTGGCTGAGGCTCCCGGCTTCGATGGCTCCCGAGCTGATGCGCCAGACCTTGCCCGTATCGCCTTCCCAGCCCGCGAAGGACTTGCCGTCCAATAGGTCAGCGGGTGCGGCGGCGAGGCCGATGACGGATAGGGTAAGCAGGAAAAAGCGCAATAACGTGGCCATGGGGTAGGGTGTTTGTAGGCTAATCCCGACAGGTGGAAACAAGAACCTGCGGCTGGTCTGGGGTTGCGCCCCATACCCCCTGATTAGCACGGAGGCGGGGCCTGGCCTGTCTCTATGGGCTCTCAACCTCAACAAACAAGCAGGCCGCCCGAATGGGCGGCCTGCGTTTAACGACTCCGTGGAGGCTTAGAAGCGGAACGAGTAACCAGCCTTGATTTGGTGGGCGGACTTGATGTCGGCGCCGGAGTAGTAGTCGTAGCCTAGGGTAACGGCGCGGCCTTCGCCGAGTGCCAGGTTAAAGCCGAGGCCAGCACGGAGCAGGTCTTGGCCGGCACCGGAGGTCTGGACCGTGAAGGACGTCGGTACGGCCGCGTCCGCGAAGCCTGCGTTCAACGCACCGCCTTCGTTGCTCAAGGCATGTTCGTAGGCGATGTTCAGCGAAACCGTGACGACATCGCCGAGCTGGATGCCATAACCCATGCCGATTTCAGCGGTCACGTCGGACTGCTTGGCGGCAGCGACGCTGAGGTTAGCGCCCGTCCCCGTTTCGAGGAAGGCATCGGAGGAGCCGATATTTCGGCTGATCCCGACGTAGGGAGTGAAGGCACCGAGCTTCGTGAAACTCAGGCGGGCGTTCAGGCTCGTCGAGTTGATCTTCTGGTTGGCGAAGGACTGACCGGAGCGCGTGCCGTTGGCATTGAGCTCGCCGATTACCACGCCGACGTCCAGACGACCTAACGCGATGTTGGTGCCGAAACCGAGACCGTACGAGCGGCCCGAAGCTTCGGAGGCGAAGCCGCTAGCGCTGGACTGGCCGGAGTTATCGGACACCAGCACCGAGAAGACCGAGTCTGCACCGGCCTGGTGGCTGAGGACTGCGTAGCGGGCGTTCACGTCGAAGCTACCATTGAGGGTGGTCAAGGAGGCGGTCGAGGTGGACTGCTCTTGGTTGTAACCGAGCTGGACATTCCAACCCTCGTTCGCTGCGGTGGCGCCGACAAAGGCCCGGGCCAGGGAGAGCGAGTTGCGGGAGGCCATCAGCATGGTCGTGCCGTACGGCTCAGGGGAGAGTGCGTCGAGGGCAGTATCAACGTTAGCGGCGCCGAGGAAGGCGACCGTGGCGGCACCCATCTCGCCGGTGGCGATGAAGGCCTTGCTGGTGGCCAGCGCGGCGGTTCCGTTCTTGATCACCTGCGCGTTGGTGAGGCCGTCCGCATAGAGTGCGGTGGCGATTGCCTTACGGTTGGTGTCGACGGTCAGGTCGGCGAACGTCTGGGTTTCGGTCAGGCCTGAACCGTGGATACGGCCGGTGGCGTTATTGAAGAACACCTGCGTGGCCTGCGTGCCGCGGTCGAGGTTCGTGAACGAACCCGAGTAGGCGGCAGCAGTGACGGCGAGGACGGACTCGGTGCGGGCGAGGTCGAAGGTGCCGCCCGTCTTGGTGGCCTTGATGGTGCTGCCAGCCTGGAACGTCGCGGTGCCAGAGACGATCACTTGGTCATGCTGCGTGTTTGCGGTGAGGCCCCAGACTTCGATGTCGAGCGTACCCGCTTCGATGTAGTTACCAGTGACGTTGACCGTGCCGGGGGAGTTGCCAGGGGCGAGCGTGCCGAGGTTAGTCAGGTTGCCGACGATGCTGGCGTTACCACCGAGGCTGCCCCCCTTGAGGATGCGGACTGCGGAGGCGAGCGAGCCGTTGACGACGAGCTTACCGGCTTCGACGTTGGTGTTGCCGGTGTAGCTGTTGACGCCGGTGAGGGTCAGCGTACCCGAGCCGTTCTTCCAGAGGCCGCCGGTACCGCCGATGGCGCCAGAGACCGAGGTGTTCGCGGTGGTGTTGAAGACGCCACCCGTGCCGGTGAGGGCTACGTTATAGTTGATGGCCGTGCCGCTGGCGAGGATCGTGCCGCCGTTATCGAGCGTCAGGAGATTGCCGTTGAGGCTACTGTTAGGGTTCTTGAAGTTGAGGGCGATGAACTGACCGCCTTCGACGAGGGTGGCGGCGCTGGCGCCCGTGGCGGCGGCGTGGTTCTGGGTGGCGACGAGGAACCATTTGCTACCGTTGATGCCGTCGGCGACAATCGAGGTGATGTCGATGATGCCGGAGTGTTCTTCGTCGAGGGTCTGGTACTGGGTTGCGCCCGTGGTGAAGCGGCTGCGATCGGATTCAAAGATTTGGACGGCGCTGGCCTCGATTTGGGTCTGAGAGCCGGCGAGGGGGTTCACGACCCAGTGCTTGGCGACGTAGGCGCTATTACCTGGGTCTTCCTGGATGTAGAGCAGGCCGTCATCGCCTACCGTCAAGTTATCGAAGCTGGCGGCCTTGGCGCCGTCCTTGCCGGTCAGTTTGGTGCTGTCGACGAGGACCTTGATGTTTCCACCCGTGGTGAGGATGCCGTTGGTGGCGTCGCTATTGAAGTCGAACTGATAGATTTTCGCGCTCACGGTCACGTTGTTCATCGCGCTTCCGCTGGCGCCCGTGGTGGCTAAGATGAGCGAGTCATGGTCGAGCCAGTGGGCGTCTTCGGGGCGGGCGAACTGGGTCACGCCGAGGCGGGTCGATTCAGCTTGGAACTCGACGCCGGTCTTGGCGCCGATGGTCGCATTCGTGAAGATTTGGTGGAGTGTGAAGGCGCCAGTGATGCCGGTGGCGTTCTCGAGGGTGACAGCGCCCGTGTAGCCGGTCGCGGAGGTCACCTTGATGCCGTAGGTGTTACCGTTCGTGAGGCCAGCCTTCTGGACGGCGTTGCCGAGGTTAGTCTTGGCTCCGATGTAGACATAGACTTCGCCAGGGGTGGTGTCATCCGTGCCGACGACAACGGTTTGGAGGAGGTTGGCGGCGCCAGGGCTTACGCCGTAGTTCGAGCGAGCGAGGGCGTTTTCCCACGAGTACTTACCGTGGTGGGGGAGTTCGTAGACCTTGCCGGCTTCAGCGCCCGTGGCAATCCAGGCGAAGGCCTTGCCTTCGGCACCGGTTTCTTCACCGTTCATTAAAATAAGGCCGTCGTAACCGGTCGAGCTGCTCGCATCCCAGAAGGCGGCGGCCTTCGGCAAGTCGGCCGAGCAGAGTCGGGCAATTGCGTAAGGGGTGGAGGGTTGGGCCCAGGTGGTACCGTTCCACATCAACTGGTTCGCCGCTGAGGTGACGAGGTCTCCGCCGGAGATGACCTGCCAGGTGGAGGTGTTGATCACCCACTTGGAGACAAAGGCGCCAATCGCTCCGTGGGCCCGAGTCGTGCCCACGGTGTTACCGAGCTCATGATTGGCGAGAACGGTCATCGTGCCGTTGCCATTGGAGAAAGCACCGAGGCCGTCGGGGATGCCGACCATCTGGTAACCACCGATGGCGTCGCCCACGGTGAGCAACGCAGTTGCGGACCAGCCCGGTGAAGTGGGCGTGAGGTAGGACGTTTGCGAACTGGAGGGACCGGTGAACACGTTCTGCGCGGAGAGCGAGACTGTGGCGGCGGCAGCGAGGAGGAACGAACGGGCGAGGTTTTTCATGGGTTGGGAAAGAACCTTAGCTGTTTAACTTTACAGATTGATGTCAGGTAAACGACGGATGTGTCATACACCGAACGGTAACATTTGGCACAATCTTGATGCTTCTAGTAAAGGAGGTGACTTCACTGGCCGGATGATTTTACGGAGACGTCAGCTGGCGGGGGAGGGATGGGTGCCGTGGTGGCCTTGGGCCTGAGGGCGGGCTGCCGGAACGATAGCCCCTTTGACAGTCAAGCACTTGGACTGACCTCGGAGCAGGCTTGCGGGCAGTTTCTTCTTGGGTAAATAAGGCCAATGGCTCGATGCATTCCCGACCGACTTCATGCGGTCCAGTTCGATGAGGCTGAGGCCGAACTCCTTGAGCGCCTGCGATTTGAGCTCTCGGATGAGTATATCGTGATCCCTTGTCTGGAAGTTCCCCGTCAGCGTGGGGCCATAGATTCGGAGGCGGATTTCGTCATTCTGCATCCCCGGGGTCGACTCGTGCTCGAGGTCAAAGGCGGTGAAATCGGTTGCCAAGGCGGTCGCTGGTACCGCGTCCGTAAAGGCCATCGCGAATCCATCGCCCCACCTTTTTACCAGGCCCGCGACAATAGCTATGAAATCCGCGAGTATCTCGAGCGTCTCTGTGGTCGCGAGTCGGTGGAGGCACGGATGCCGTTCAATCAGGCCATGGTTTTCACGGATGTCGATTTCAACGCCCAGACCTTCGAGTGTCCCAAGGAGCGTATCGTCGATCGGGCCGAACTGGCCGAGCACACGCTGGCCGAGATCGTCGGTCGACTCCTCGATGACGGCGAAGCGCGTTTCCGCCGACATTTTCCCGACCGTGAATTGCCCGCTCCCGCAACGGATGTGCAGTTGTTGGGCGTGGCGCAGTTACTGCGGCCGGATTTACGCCTGACCTCTAATCTCTCGGCGACGGACATGGATTTAGAACTGATTCGACTTTCCGCTTCGCAGCTTAACGCCCTCGACTTGGTGAAGAAGAATAAGCGGCTGCGCATCACGGGCGGGCCGGGTTCAGGGAAGACGCTCTTGGCCGTCGAGACTTGCCGGCGCGAGCGGGCAGCGACCCCGTTCGCTAAGATTGGCTTACTTTGTTTCAATCGTCACTTAGGCTCGCACCTCGCCGACGTCGCCGCTCGCGAAGGCCTCGCGACGGTCAAGGCAGGCTCTTTCTACGCGCACATCGACCAAGTCTTAGGCGACGTCTCAGATGCGGCTGCCACCGATCCCGCGTATTTCCGGGCGCGCGTGCAGCGTGCGACCGAAGTGGCCCAAGCGTGGCCGCTGGAGGCGAAGTTCGATCTCCTCGTTGTCGACGAAGGTCAGGACTTACGTGACGACGCCGGTAAGTTAGCCTTCATGGACGCCATCTTGAAGAGTGGGCTCAAGGACGGCCGTTGGTGGTGGTTTGAAGACCTTGACCAGATTCTCTCTCCAGAGGAATCGGTGCTGCCTTCGACAGCGGGACAGGCTTTATTTGCGCTCCTGGATGGAGC
>CAITUF010000337.1 GCA_903895475.1 uncultured Opitutia bacterium
GAAACGCGTGGCGTTCATGCCGACCAACCAATCAGCCTGGGAGCGAGCCACCGCCGAATCGCGGAGGCCTTCTTTCGCGGATTCGGGCAACAAGTTCGCGAAGCTAGCGAGGATCGACGTGTTCGTCATGCTGGTCAGCCAAAGACGCTGGAGCGGCAACTTACGACCCGTCAGAGTATAAATATTGTGCAAGATGAGTTCGCCTTCGCGACCCGCATCGCAGGCATTCACCACGGAACCGACGTCCTTACGAAGCAGGAGCTTCTTCAGCAACTTATAGCGGCTACCATCGTTGCGTTCGCCCTCGATGACTTTCAGAATATCGTCGCAAACTGTCCCATCAAACTTCTCGGGCAGGATCGGCAGATCCTTTAGAGTCCAGCGTTTGAACTTAGGGTCGATGTCCTGCGGGTCCTTGAGTCGGACCAAGTGGCCAATGGCCGAGCTGATCACCCATTGGTCATTTTCGAAGATCTCCCCGACCTTCGGCACTTTCAATGCCTTGGCGAGATCCTGCGCCACGGAAGGCTTTTCCGCGATGACGAGGGACTTGGAGCCGGGAGCGGCGGCTTCGGTGTCGACTGACTTGGAGGTCTTCTTGCGCATGCGTAGGATGATAACCGAGTGTCAAGCGTCGGTCACATCCCTTGCTCGGCGAGCGAGTCGTCGAGCGCGGCAATGAGGGTAGCAATCGTGGCGTCGGATTCGTCGCCCATATTAGAAATACGGAACGTCTTCCCCTTGAGTTTACCGTAGCCGCCATCGATGACGAGCTGGTGACGGGACTTCAGGGTCTTGTTGAGGCGCTCAAGGTCGGCGTTGCGGTCGTTCTTGAAGCAGTTGAGGCCCCGGGTAGCGAATTTCTCTTCAGGCAGCAGGGAGAAGCCCTTGCCGTAACCCCATGCCCGGACGCGCTCATTGAGGCGGCGGTGACGCTCGAAGCGGTTCTCCAAGCCTTCGGCGTCCACCTGATGTAGGCGGGCCTGCAGGCCGTAGAAGAGGGAAATACAAGGGGTGGAGGGGGTCATGCCCTTCACATGGTTATCATGGAATTCGATGAGGTCGAAGTAGTAGCCGCGGTCGGGGCTCTGCTTGGCACGTTCGCGAGCGCGTTCGCTGACGGCAAAAATTGCCAGACCCGGGGGCAGGGCGAGAGCCTTTTGGGAGCCCGTCAGAAGGATGTCGATGCCCAGCTCGTCTTTGGCGATGGGCAGCGTCGAGAATGAACTGACCGAGTCCGCGATGGAAATCACTTCCGGGAACTCACGGACGACGGCCATGATGTCGGCAATCGGCGAAAGGGTACCCGTGGAAGTTTCGGAGTGGATAAAGGTGATGCAGTCGAACTTACCAGTCGCCAGTGCTTTGCGGACGGCCTCGGGATCGATGGGCTTACCCCAGTCGAACTGGAGGGCTTCGGCGTACTTACCGCAACGTTTAGCGACGTCGTTCCACTTGTCCGAGAACGCGCCGTTCATGCAATTAAGCACGCCCTTACGGCAGACATTACGTAGGGCACCTTCCATGACACCCCATGCTGAGCTGGTGCCCAGGTAGACGGGGTCTTGGGTGAAGAACATCTTCTGCAGGCGCGGCTGCATATCTTCATAGAGAGCGACAAAGTCCTTAGAGCGGTGGCCGATCATCGGCTTACGCATCGCTTGGACGATGTCCTCGGAGACGGTCAGGGGGCCAGGGATATAGAGACGGTAGCTCATCTTTGGAAAGCGGTCAGGAGGTCGACGGGGACCTCAGGGTTCTCGAGGCGCACCACGCGGCGGTTGCTTTCAGCCAAGGTCGCGGTCTTGGGTTTCCATGTCTTGGCCTCTTCGGGGGTTAGCTCAACGAAGGTCATGATGACCAGCAGGTCGCCGGGCTTACCGAGGTGGGCGGTGGCGCCGTTTAGGCAAATCTCACGGGTGCCGGCGGGGGCCGGAATGGCATAAGTCTCAAAGCGCTCCCCATTGGCCAGGTTGCCCACCAAGATCTTCTCATAAGGCAGCATCCCGACTAGGTTCATGAGCTCGATGTCTATGGCGAGGCTACCCTCGTAATCGAGGCGAGCACCGGTGACTTCGGCGCGGAGCAGCTTGGTGCGCAACAGGTGGTAAAGCATGGCGCTAAGTTCTCCTTCTCACTCGGGATGCTTGCCTGCGTCAAACAAGTTTGCATCGTGACGTCACATGGCGGCCAAACATCGAGGCGTTTTTTCATCCATCGGCGAGGCTGTGGCGAGCTTCGCCGTGGACGTCGTTTATGAGCGACGAAAAGGCTTCGGCGCGACACTGTTAGGCGGCTTTTTGCGAGTGCTTTCATGGGTTTTTGGACTTTTGGTCCGCTTGCGACTTTGGCTCTACCGTCACCGCCTCTTTCGAGACACCCCACTGGGGTGCAAGGTGGTCGTGGTAGGAAATTTAACCGTCGGGGGGACGGGGAAGACCCCTATCGTGATGAAAATGGCCCGGGTATTGGCCCAACGTGGCCGAAAAGTGGCGATTCTCTCCCGCGGTTACAAAGGGGCGTCAGACTCGATGGCTAAGCGCTTTTGGCGTTGGTTGACCCAAGGCAGTCGCCCCGACCCTCTGGTGGTATCGGACGGTAAAAGTGTCCTCGTGGGGCCCGATGAGGCCGGCGATGAGCCTTATATGATGGCCACCAACCTCACGGGCACCGGGGTGGTCGTTATCGTGGATCGTGATCGTGTCGAAGGGGGGCGGTTTGCGCTCCGCCGCTTCGGGGTGGACACCATCCTACTCGATGACGGCCTCCAATACTTACCCCTGCGCGGGCAGATTAACCTGCTGCTCGTCGACAGCCATGATCCCTTCGGTAACGGGGCGATGCTCCCTCGCGGTATTCTCCGTGAGCCCGTTTCGAACCTGAGTCGGGCCTCCTATGTCTTTATCACCAAATCTTCCGGACCGCCGGCCGAAGCCTTGGTGAGTTTGATTCGGCGCCATAATCCGCGAGCCGAAATCATTGCGTGTGCCCATACCGCCACAGAATTGGTCGACCTCGAGTCCGGCTTAGCGGTGCCCTTAGCTTCGCTTCAAGGCAAGCGCGTGGCCTCCTTCTCGGGCATCGCCACACCCGAGCGCTTTGAAGACACTCTCCGTGGTCAGGGCGCCGTTATCGTCGCTAACCGTCGCTTCCTCGACCACCATGCCTTTAACGACGAAGACCTCGATGAGGTGCTCGACCGGGCCATGCGCGCTAAGGCCGAAATGATTGTGACAACGGAGAAAGATGCCGTCCGTATTCAGGGACGATTCCGCCCACCTATCCCGCTAGTCTTCATTCGCCTCGAGGTGGAAATCCTCGGCGACCGCGATGGCTTTAACGCGGCCGTCGAACGGATCTGCCTCGGGCCTTCGGGGCAGCGCTGACCGTCTCGGGCTGCAGGTGATTGGCCATCCCAAGGAAAGCGTCTTGTGCCAGCGGTCCGCGGCGACCGACTTCGAGGGCGGAACGGTAGCTACCGTCTGCCTGCAGGAACTGGGCGTCACCCTGGCGATCCGCGTAGGTACCCAGAATCTCCTGTTCAACGCGCTTCCGGAGGTGCTTGCTGCGAATGGGGAAAATGCATTCGACGCGGCGTAAGAAATTACGCGGCATCCAGTCGGCGCTGCCCATGAGGATAACGGGGTCGCCGCCTGCATTCTCGAAGCGGAAAAGTCGACTATGCTCGAGGAAGCGGCCCAGCACGCTACGGACACGGATATTGTCGCTCTTGCCGGCAACCCCTGGGATGAGGCAACAGACGCCACGGACGACGAGGTCAATCTTCACGCCGGCCTGCGAGGCCTTGTAGAGGGCTTTGATGACATCAGGGTCCACGAGGCTATTCACCTTCGCGAAAATGGCTGCCTTCCGGCCGTGCTGCGCCGCCGAGGCTTCGGCATTGATCAGGTCGATGATACCACGATGGAGGTCAAAGGGAGCAACGAGGAGGTGCTTAAACTTGGGTTTGGCGAGATTGCCCGTTAGGACGTTAAAGAGTAACCCCACATCGGCCGTGACTTCTTCGTCGGCGGTGAAGAGCGAGAAGTCGGTATAGAGGCGGGCGGTCTTCGGGTTGTAATTGCCGGTGCCAAGATGGGCGTAGCGGCGGAGGCCGTCTTTTTCCTGCCGGACTACCAAGCAGGCCTTACAGTGGGTCTTTAATCCAGAGAGACCGTAAACGACGTGGGCGCCGGCTTCTTCCAGCTGGCGGGCCCACTCGATGTTATTGAGTTCGTCAAAACGGGCACGCAATTCAACCAACGCCGTGACTTGCTTCCCATTCCGGGCGGCTTCTTTGAGGGCCTCAACCACCGGGGAATCGCCACTGGTGCGGTAGAGCGTCAACTTGATTGCGACGACCGACTCATCCCGCGCGGCCTGACGGATGAAGTCGACGACCGGGTTGAACGATTCGTAAGGA
>CAITUF010000338.1 GCA_903895475.1 uncultured Opitutia bacterium
CCGAGCTGGCCGACCTCCTTCGCTACCTCTTCGAGTTAAAATAACCGCGGACTACCAAGGATTATAGCGGATGCCGAACAGCGCCAAGATGGCTAAACCCAAGGCTGCCATGGCAGGAATGAAGAACGGGTCGTAGTAATCCGCAGCCCGCGGCTTCTTCTCGAGCACCACGACCTTCTTCATTTCATCAATCTTCTTAAAGACTTCATTCAAGGCTTCGGGCGTCACGGCAGGCCAAGCGGCACCGCCCGAACCCTGCGCAATCGAGACCAGTGCGGGCGTGACCGGTTGATCGATGAGGAAGATCACGAAAACTTTAATGCGCTTAGCTTGGAGATCGGCGATAATCGCACTGTCCTTGGGCGGGACGATGTCGTTGCTCAACCCATCCGTGAGGAGAATGATCATGCGATCACCGGTCTTGGCTTGATCGAGAAGTTCCGCCGCTCCGTAGAGAGCCTTGCCGATGAAGGTGTTGCCCCAGAACTCATCGGGGAAAACGTAGGGGGCGATGAAGGGCCGCGCCAAGACGATGGCTTCGGTGTCCTGCGTCAGCGGTACCCAGTGCACGAAATTACGCGAGAAGACGGTGAGGCCAAAGGCATCACCCTTGCGGTAGTGCAAGAACTGCTCGATGGAAGCCATCGCCGAATCGAACCGTGAATTCACCCCCTTGGTCTGCGGGCCGTGCGGCGACTTCATACTCCCCGAGGTGTCCAAGACGATTTGCACATTGGTGAGCTGACGTTCGACTTCCGGTGGATTGAAAATAACCGGGTGCGCCAAGAACAGAATCGCGATAGCGAGCAAGCCGGCGGGCAAGCAGTTCGCACTGTTGATGAGGAACTGCCAAAAGCGACCGCGGCCGACCTTAGCATGGTCAAACGGCATCGCCAACGGCTGCCCAGGACGGACCCATTCCCAAAAGGCAACGATGACAGGGATGGCGAGGAGCGCCAAAAGTTTAGGGTAAAGAAAGGTCATCGAACGATAGAGCTCGCGGGCTCCTGGGCATGGGGGGCGACCAGGGTGGCAATTTCTTCCACCGTCACGACCGAGTCACGGCGGTAGAGCCAGGCCTGTAGGCGACGGAGGTCATCCGCGGTGCGGCTATTCTTCGCCACAGCAGCCAGCACCTCATGCATGGGGGCATCGGTGCGTAAGAGCCCGGCCCGCCAACAGCGGAGCAGAATCATCTCCATGCGGGCTTGCCCAGCAGGGCCCAGCGAGCCCGCACGGAGCTGCGCTAAAAGGCCATGGAGTTCTTGGGCTTCCGTCAAAGGTGGGACGACCGGAACCAGCGCCAAGCGCTTCGGCCGACCCCAGAAGATAATCGGGTAAAGACAGGCCAACCAAACGCAGCCGAGGATGGTCAATTTGGTGAAGTAACGCCCACCGACCTGCACACCGACAAGTTCGGTCTCCTTAATGCGCGCTTCGAGCTCCTTCGACATCTTGGGGTCACCGTGGAACTTAAACACAGGCAAGCCTTCAGGGATGACGCCGCTCGCGCTGGCCAAGTAGTCACGCAAGTCGTAGTCACCCTCGCGGTTCACCAGGTAACGAACGTCGTAGACGCGGCCGCCAGGCGCACCCGTGACTTGGGCGATACGGACATTCACTGCGACGCCCCACTTAAAGGGCTTCACGACGAGTTCCGGGCCGCCATAGGTAATGATAGCAGCCTGCTCGACGCCCAGAGGGACATTCAGGAGGTCATCCTCACGCGTCAGCCACCAGGCCAAAGGAAGGGCGACAACCAGCGCCAAGCCGGCCCAACGGACCCAGCGGCGGCGAAAGAATGAAAGCACGGCGGACATGATCAGCGGACGCTCCGAGCCGACTGGCCACGGTGCTGAAGGAAATGCGCGAGCGGTGCCAGGATGGGACGGTCCGTACGCAGGTGAAGGTAGTCGATGGCAAAGCGGCTGAGCTCGGCCTTCCACGCAGAGGTGTCCACGAAGGGGCGACCGCCGCGCCCAATGAAGGCCTCACCGGACTCGGCTTCGACGCCACGGAAGAACCCCGAGCCTCGCACGCCACGTTCGGCGGGATCTTCGAGGTGCAAAGCCACGCAGTCGTTGCGCTGAGCTATCACCTGCAAGGCCTCCAAGGAGCCTGGGTCGTGAAGGTCACTCAAAACGATGACGGTCGTGCGACGCGTCAGGGAGGGCGAGAGTTCGCGGGCGCGCTTCGCCAACGAGGTAGCTTCCCGGAAATCATGCTGACGTAACTGGTGCGACCATTCCAAAACCGTAGAACGCGAAAGCGTCGGGCGGATGTGTAATTCGCGGGCACCACAACCCAGCAAACCAACCGGCGTGACATTACCCTGCGCGGCCAGTCCGATGCCCGCGGCGATGCGTACGGCCCAAGCATACTTACTGAGCGTCTGTGAGGACACGCACATTGAAGCGGAAGTGTCGACGAGGAGATACAACGGCACCTGCTTGGGCTCCTCGTATTCCTTAACGAAGAGCTTCCGCATGCGCGCAGAGAGTTTCCAGTCGATGTACTTCACCGAATCGCCTGTGACGTAAGGACGGGACTGCGCAAACTCCAAGCCGGCGCCATGGAAGACCGATTGCTCCTGACCGAAGCGCAGGCTGTTAGCCAGTTGCTTAACGGCTACCTCAAAATCCCGAGAATCAACGGGATCGTGGGCGAGGACGGCTTGGCGACGCATGTTCGGAGTGAGGGGAGGAACCGCCGGAACGGGCTCAGCCGAGGCCAGCCAAGATGCCTTGCAGCACCTTCGGGCCCGTGTGACCAGCGGCCGAGGCTTCGTAGCTCACACGGATACGGTGAAGGACAATATCTTCCGCGAGGTCAAAGAGGTCTTCCGGCGTGACGTAGTCGCGGCCATGAATGACTGCGCGGGCACGAGCCGCATTGACCAGCGCCAAGCCAGCGCGCGGCGAACAACCGAAGTCGAGGAGTTTGGATTCGCGCGTCCGGCGAACGAGCTCGACGGAATGCTTCAGGAATACTTCGCTGACGTGGACCTGCTGGACGGATTCCATGGCGGCGACGAGGTCGGTCGCGGTCCCGACTGGCGAACCATCAATCATATCGAAGGCAGTCTTCGGCACAGCCCCACCCTCTTCCTTGCGGAGCCCCATGCTTAGCTGACGACGCAGGATATCCTGCTCCTCGTCGCGGCCCGGGTAACCGAGGCGGTGGAGAAGCATAAACCGGTCCAACTGCGCTTCGGGTAACTCAAACGTGCCGGACTGTTCGACCGGGTTCTGCGTCGCGATGACGAGGAAAGGCGTCGGGAGTTTCATACTCTGGCCACCCAGGGTGACCTTACGCTCTTGCATGGCTTCGAGCATGGCGCCCTGGACCTTCGGAGCGGCGCGATTAATTTCGTCCGCCAGCAAAAGGTTCGTGAAGACCGGACCGCGGTGAATACGGAACTCACCCGTCTTTAGGTCCACGACTTCGGAGCCCAGAATGTCCGACGGCAACATATCGACGGTGAACTGAATGCGCTTGAAGTCGAGGTGGATGGCCTTGGCGACGGTATTGACGAGAAGCGTCTTCGCGAGGCCCGGCATACCTTGCAGAAGCAGGTGGCCGCCCGTGAGGAGCGCGATCATCACGCGTTCAACGACGACGTCTTGGCCGACGACGACCAAACCGACGCGTTCACGAACGGCTGCGACAAACTGTTGGGAGGATTGAGTAGAGGACATGAGTTTAAGAGGTAAGGGATTAAAGGGTCTGAGGATGGATTAGGGCTTAGCGGAGTTGCTTGAGCCACTTCTGCAGGATGGTGCGCAACTCGGGCTCGCCCAAGGTGCTGGCACCGTTGAAGCAGCCGACTTGGATTCGGGCTAAATCCTGACCGAGCTCACCCTTCTGGGCAGCATTCAGGGCGATGAGGGGGCTGGCACCATAGCGACGGAGGAAGGCCGCGGCCGCAAAGCCGTCGACGTCCGTCGGCATCTTAAAGACATCGCGCGCCAGCGGGGCGACCGGTCCCTTCGGGCCGCTGCGCAGACCGAAGAACAGACCGAGGCCCAGCAAAGCGACGATGCTGCCCAGCGAAGGCCAGAACCACGGACTGGTTGGAACCGGCGGGATCGCGCCAGTACCAGGCAAAGCTTGCTGACGATCCAAGCGGACCGAAGCCTTAGGCAAGACTTTGAGGTCCTGATCTTCGTAGGTCCGCCAGATAGCGCCGTTGGCCGTACTCTTCAGCGGGGCAAAAGGCACCTCGGTGGCTGAGTCGGCAGCGCGGATCTTATCGCCGTCCAGAGATATGACCCAGTGGCGCTCCGAACGGGGGGTGACCTGCTCGCCCCACGTGTTGAGCTCCTTGATTTGCAGGCCTTCACCCGCACCGACCTGCCGGACCGCGGCGACGCGCTTCACAATCTCGAGGTCCACGAGATCGTCGAGGTCAGGCACCAAGCCCGTCCCCGTCGCATGGATGTCCAAGTTGAGTTGGCCGTTGATGGCAAACTGACGGGTGTCGAGGGTCTGCGTGACTTCGACGCGGCCCGCCGGACGCGGACCGGATGTCGGCGAAACCTTAAACACGGTCTCCGCCGAGACGGCCGGCACAGTCACCGGACCCGAGAGGTCGATGAACTTTAACTCGAGCTTCACGGGCGGTACCTTGTCGACGCTGGCATCCTTAGCCCGCACGAGCACGTAGGCCAGGACGGTCTCTTCCCAGCCGGGATTGGCGGTCGCCCGCGGCTTAACATCGGGGGCGGCGAAGGTGATCGAACGAACCACAAAGAACGGTGACAGCGCGTCCTCGAGTTCGAACTGGAACTCATCACGCGGTCCTTGAGCTTCGCGGCCCTTCTTCGTAGCCGGCCCGCGACGCTTATTCTTAGCGGCGGTGGCGGAGGCGTCGTTGGTGAGGTATTGGCCCAGCTTGGCCACGCGGCCCATGGCTTCGGTGTGAATCACACTGACAAAGATACCAAACTCTTGATTAGAGCCGACCGTGTTCGGGCCGTCGAGGCGAGTCTGGACGCGGACTTCGCTGAGGAGTTCGTCGAGGTAGGTGGCGCGCTTCTGCAGGGCCATCGTAAACGGGTCGTCTTTGGTGACCACCAAGGCCGCGGCGAGGTAGCGATACTTGATATCTTCGTGCAAGGGGTCGCGCTCATCGGTCAGGCGGGCGTTCAGGGTCTTGGCCAAGAGGTTCATATGCGTCTGAGCCGCCTTGCCGGGCAGTGCTTGGATGCTGGACCGAATCTTCTGGAGGCCAGCGCGGTTCACGGTCTTAGCCAAGTTGACGGTGTTATTGTGACCAATGCCGACGAGGGAATTAAACCAGACCAAGTAAGGCTCGATTGATTGGGTCGTGCCGCCATTACGGATAATTTCGCGGCCATAGGCGTCCGCCCCTTTCTGGAAATACTCCAGGGCCTGCAAGCTCCGCTCCTTCATATTGGCTACCCGCTTGGCAGGGTCCACCGGGGCCAGCTCCTGTAGGTACTCGAAATCGGACCAGTCATTCAGCACCTTCGCACCGAAGATTAGGGCGCGGGAAGAGGTCGGGTTATTCTTGGTCCAAGCCTCGATCATCGTGACAAGGGAACTGTAACTGCCCTGGACCATCTCATACGTCTGCTGCTCAGTGCGGCGCGTGAGCATGTTGCGCTGTAAGTCCTGCCGGCGCCAGCGGTCCGAAAGGTTGGCGTGCATGCGGGCGGTCAGGAGGAAGAAGACCTGTTCGTCCATCTGGTCGGCCGAACCGAAAACCTTTTTGATATGGGAATCGGTGTAGGCTTCGGCGCTACTATAAGCTTGGTCAAAGGCAGCGACGACTTTACCTTGGTCACGGGGTTTGATATTGGCCTCCCTAAAGAGCTCCATCATCTTGGCGAGGCTGTTGATATTGCGCTCCATCATGACGGGCGTCACGGGAATCCGGGCGTCCTCAGGGAGGCCATACTTCTTGCGCAATTCTTCCGGCACCAAGGGATTATGGGCTAGGGCCCAAGCGGCGAGGAAATCCTCCGCCAACGCGACACCGGCGGATGGATTACGCTTTGCGAGGGCCGCGATGAGGTCAGCACCGGCTTCGAAGTTAGCACTCGCGATCACTGCCCGCGAAAGGCTCGCGTCCAAACGTTCGCGGATTTCAGGGCCGAGGGCCGCCAACCACTTACCCATCGGGGCGAGGCCCAGCAACTCTTCGGCTTCAATGGCGTTGGTGTTGTTATTACCCCCACGTGTCCGGCGAGTAGCCAGCGCGGCCCGCTGGGCAAAGGTCGTTTCGACTTCGTTCATCCACTCATCCGCCATGGCGACGAGTAAAGGATTCCAAGGACTGGCGGAAGCGTCGGCATGGTTGACGACGAGGGTCGCAAGGACGGACTGGGCGCGCAGGTTTTCGACGCGGGTCGCCGGCTCGGAACGGGCATCGGTCTGGATCTTCCGCTGCAGGCCAGCGATGAGGCGGACGGCGGCATCCGGTTTAGTGCGGATGAGGTCACGAAAGAAACTGTCTAAGTTAGCGGGCTGCACCTGCGTCATGACGCGGGCTAAGTTACCCGCTGCCCTGGTCATTTCCCCATCGTTGACCTTAGCGCGGTTCAAGATAGCGACGTTTTCGTCCCAGACCTTTTGAATCTGCTCGCGCTGAGCGAACTCACTGGCCTGCTCGGTGGATAAGAAGGCGGCGACCTCTTGGCGAAACGCCTCATCCTTGATCTCGTCGAGCTTCGCGCTGGTCGGCAAGTATGCCAAAGCTAATTCCCGGAAGCCCCCGGCGAGCAGGACGCGACCAGCGGCCAGCCGGCGAGCGGGGTCCTTACCACCCAGTTTAGCGGTCCCACGGCGCATCCGCTCAGCCAGCCAGAAGGATTCGCTGGCGGGTACACTGTTGGAAATCAGCTCACCGATCTTACGCAGTTCGGCATCGTTGAGTTCACCGGGCAACGCGTCCACCAAGGCAAGGATGTCATCGAGCTTCATCCCGCTCTTCTGGCGCTCGGTGAGATCGGCGAGCATCTTATCGAAGATACGGCGCGAAAGGTCGGGCGGTAACTGGCCTAGCTCGGCGCGAATTTGCGCCCAATCGCCGAGTCGGAAACTATGCAGGAAACGCGTGTCGGCGGCCGTCGAGGCCTCGATCTTACTGGCGCGTTCGAGGGCGCTAAAGACCTCGGATAAGTCGCGGGAGAACTTATGGTTGAGCAGGTTCTCATACTGCGCCTGCATCTTCGGGTCGAGTGCGGCGGCCGTCTGCGCAGACGCCAGGGGCGCGAGCGCCAGCAAGGCAAGGAGGAGACCGCAAGGGAGCGTGGTTCGCATGGTGGCTTAGTTTTTGTTTTAGAAAGGGGGATTAGGAACCTTCGGGGAGTTTGAACTCGTTCAGCGATGACCGAGCGTCGGTCTTTTCACTGGGCGCAGGGGGGGCAACTTCGGCCTTAAGTTGACCTAGTAGTTGGGCGGCGGCGCGAAGTTTTTTCGGATCAATGGGGCCATCCTGCGGCTTAGCTTGTAACGCCGCCTCGAGGTTGCGGAGCTTCTCAGCGTCGATGCCACCGACGCCTGTGACGGCACGGACACCGCCCGCGGCACCGGCCTTCACGCCTTCGGCTTGGCCGACTCCCTCGGGAGGAGGCGTGGCCACGGGCTGGGCGCCTTGGCCACCTTGGCCAGCGGCTGTGGCGGCTTGTTCGACAGGCTTACCACCTTGGCCACCTTGGCCAGCGGCTGTGGCGGCTTGTTCGACAGGCTTACCACCTTGGCCACCTTGGCCTGCGGCCGTGGCTTGCTGCTCAACGGGTTTGCCACCTTGACCTGCAGCTTGAGCAGCTTGCTCGACAGGTTTACCACCTTGGCCAGCGGCGGCGGCGGCTTGTTCAACGGGTTTTCCGCCTTGACCGGCGGCCGTGGCGGCTTGTTCAACGGGTTTTCCGCCTTGACCGGCGGCCGTGGCAGCTTGTTCAACGGGTTTACCACCCTGGCCGGCTGCTGTAGCGGCTTGCTCGACGGGTTTGCCACCTTGGCCAGCGGCTTGGGCGGCTTGCTCGACAGGCTTACCACC
>CAITUF010000339.1 GCA_903895475.1 uncultured Opitutia bacterium
GTGGGCTCAGTCTTTGGCTCTTCAAATGCCGACAATGCCCGCGTGCTCCACTCCAAGGCGCTCATCGTCGCCGCCGGTGGTATCGGCAAACCCATCGACGAAGTGGCCCTCAATAAGGCACTCTTCGATAAAGCCGGGGTCGAAGTCGTCGGGGTCATTCTCAACAAAGTCTTACCCGATAAGGTCGAGTTCATCCGCGATTTCGCTGGCCGCGGCCTCCGTAAGCTCGGCGTCCCGTTACTGGGCGTGGTGCCACTCCAGGAAACGCTCGTCTACCCTAATCTTGATCAGGTGGCTGACGAAACCCGCGCCCGCTGGATTCACCAGCCAACCGGCCTCCGCCGCGTCCGCCGCGTCGTCATCGGTGCCATGTCCGCCCGGCGGGCCCTGGAATACCTTAAGGTCAACGGCACGCTCGTGATCGTCCCTGGCGACCGCGAAGATTTGCTGGAGGCTTTTATCGAAAACGATGGCGCCAAATCGCTCGCTGGCGTGCTCCTCTCCAACGGACTTCTCCCCAACGAGGGCATCATCAAACGCCTGACCGAGGCCGGCATCCCTATCGCCGCCGTCGAAGCGGAGTCCTTTGCGGTCACCGCTCGTATTAATAATATGTCGGTGAAGACGATGCGGCAGGACGCCGATAAGATTCCCATCATCGAAAAGATGATTCGAGAATCCGTCGATATCCCCGGCCTACTGAAGGCGCTCTAAGGGCCTCAGACCGACCGGAGAATCTCACCCAAGCGGGTAAAGTGACCGTCATCGAAACCCATGGCGCGCTTGAGGAACGCGTCCCGCTCGATGAGGTTAGGGATCTTGCCTGCCTCCGAAGCCTGGGCTAACGTGATCAGGCCGCGGAGCCAGACCCAGCGGCCCCCCACGGGCACGGGATAATCGCTGCCATGCAAGAAGCGCCCTAAGCGGCCCGACTGCTTGACCTGCTTCAAGACCCCACTGCGAATCGGGCTATTCAGCGCACTGGTATCCGCGTAAAGGCTGGGAAACTCATCCATCAGTTTAATGAGTTCACCGAAGTAGTTCTGGTCGAAGAAGTGACTATTACCAGCGGAGTGCGCGGCGATGACCTTAACGCCCAGCTCCAAGGGACGACGCAAGATACGGGGATCTTGGTAAGAGCGGTGTAACACCGGTACGGTCATCTCGCCCCCAGTATGACAAAGAAACGGGAGCCCAGCGGCGGCCATCCGGCGCCAGAACTCATCGTACTGCGGCAGCGAGCAATTCACGTTCTGACAGTTCGGGAGCAGTTTCAGCGCCCGAGCGCCCGATGCCAAACAACGGTCTAACTCCGCCAGCGCATCCTTGCGACCAGGATGAATCGAAACTGCGGGAACGAATTCAGGGTTCTCGCGGCAGACCTTAAACAAATAGTCGTTCGGCACATGGAATGACCCGAAGTTCAACTTCTTGCCTTCTTCGTCGTACACTTCGTCCTGCGCCAGCAGCAAAGCCTTGTCCACGTAGGAGCCACGCACCAGTTCACGCAAGGCCTCGACGTATTTAACATCAAAGTCCTTGTGCATGAGCGGCAGCGGCATCCCGACGGCCTTGCGCATGACCTCACTCAGCACCTTCAGCCAGAGGCCTTCGATTCGCAACCAGCAGCCACTCCCGTCTTGGCCATTCCCGACGAGGTGGACGTGGCAATCGTAACGAATAGGGGTATTCACAACGACACCTTGGATTCAGCACTAGTCCGTTGCGATGATAAATCGCAGGGCTGGTAAACCTGAGTTTACTCTATCTATCGGGCCTACCAGCTTCAGCCACCCTCTACTGGATTACTCTTAACAACCTTACCATACAGCCACGCGACCCCAAAGAAGGCGATGGCGACGGCCGCACAGGCAACGATGCGGCCAAGGATGTCATGGATGTCAAAGAGGATGACGTGCCCAGTGGCGATAACGAGGCCGACGATACCCAGCATGCGGTAGGAGCGGGTCTTTAAAACGAAGCCCAAGATAAAAATGAGGGCGGCGGCGAGCGCCCAAAGGAGCGAGACCCCGGCGCCCGGCAACGCGTCAAAGTAAATGAAGACAATCAAGCCCAGGCCGGCACTCACGAGGGCGCGGGCAGCCGATCCCGCCTGCTCGAGGCCAACACTCGACCGGACCAAACCGTAGAGCGCCAAAGCCAAGCCACCCAACCAGAGCGGAGTCAGGGCGAGGGACTTCTCGCCCCCAGACCAAGCGGTAGCCAAGACTACAAAGGCAGGCAGAAAGGCCAGTTGTGCGACCAGCGCGACCGTCGGACGGTTCGTGAGGAGACGATAGCCCTCGGCCAAGGCCGCCACCAAGGCAATGCCACCCAACCAGAGGGCCACCGCCCTGCCAGCGTCAGGCACCGGTGGACTCGGGAGATTCAGCCATACGGCCATGGCCTTGAGCAGCAAGACCGCACTCACGAAAGCCAAGGCCCCTTGCACAAACCGAGCGAACCCGTGCTCCAGAATATTAATAAACCAGACCGCGGCCGCATCAAGGACCACCAAGGCCAACGCCCACCACATCGGCCAAATGATACCGCCGGGGTTACTCCCCAGATGCGACGTATGTACGACGAGATGCGTCCACACGAAGGCCGGCAGAATCGCCCACAGGAGTTTGGGCTCACGGAAAAGCGCCGCGATGGGCAAGACGACTAACCAAGCCCATGGCTGATCGACCAAGGGGAATTGGCTTTGTAGATAGCAGACCAACAAGCCCAAGGCCAAAAGGCTCACCGTCCGGCGCAAGTTCCACGCCGTGGCACTTTCCTGCCCCCAACTGAAACGCCATGCTGCTAAGGCCGCGACCGACACCGGCGCCAAGAGACGCATCCACGGCTGAGCGGGAGATTGATTCAGGTAAGCGAAGACCGCGGCGGCCGCCATGCCTTCAGCTACCCATATTAGGGTGGCACTCCGGGTGCGCGTGTAGATCAACTGAGTCAGAGCTGCCGCCACAATCCAGACCGCCCAGACGAGACGTTGTTCGACTTTCCAAGCACCCGCGGCGGCCGCAAAGACTAGTGCTGACGTGAGGATGATTTCGGCGGCGACACGACGGCGACGAAGCTCCACAAAGCCGACCACCGCCGCAAAGACAGCGACAATCAACGACGCAGTTGCCCGGTTATTATCGCCCCCCACGGCGACCGATATACTGAGCACGGCGGGACCAAAGAACGCCGCACAAAGAAAGGTGTTCTTTTGGGCTTCATCGAAACTCGATGCGACCCGACCTAAAAGATCCGCAAACCAAAGTGAGAGGAAGGCCAACCCTGCGCCCAGTTGAATCGCCGCCGTAAGCTCGACCGAACTCGGTCGACCATCGTATAAAATCAGTAAGCCAAGGAGCGAGCCAACCAGCCCCAAGACCGCGGAGGAAGCCCACCCACCGCGCGAGAGGAGTACCGCCCCGAGTGCGGCGATAGACCCTGCTTCCACCCCGATGGTTAAGGCGTCCGAGCCAGCCTGCACGGATAGGCCGGTCGCGACCGTGGCAAAGATAATGGAGATCTGTCCGATCAACTTGTCCTTACGGGCCAAGGCAACGCCGCCAACGATCAAGGCCACGAAGAACTGCAGAACCGCCGCCTGCGCAGGCGTCTCGAGGACGCGCATCTTCTCCATGCCGAACGAGGCCCAGGCGGCGAACTGGAAGACAGTGAGGCCGACTGCGAAGACGACTCGTCCCAAATCGCGACGGCTCTGTTCGAGACGATACCCGCCCCAAAGGCCCAAGCCCCCTAAGGCAAGGATTTCGCCCAAACGTACCCACGCCGGCAAAGCAGACCGGAGGTTTAGCCAGATGGCTAGGAAGACCACCGAGGCGACGGCAAGCGCCCCACCAACACGGACAGCCCACCAGGACCCCAAGGCATACTCCCCTTTCAAATCTGCTGGCGGCAGTAAGCCCATCTCGCGCAAACCTTCCCATGGGTCTTGCGGAGCGACCTTGCTGGCTGACGATGCCGCCACCGACACTAAGGGTCTCGGGATAGCCGGAACTGGAGTTGCAACCGGCGAAGCCACGGCGGGCGCCACGGCGGGCGCTACGGCAGGCGCTACGGCGGCGACCACGGCCTGCGCAGGGAGAGGCGGCGGAGTCTCCGCAGCGGTTACGGACGGCTGGGATTGAACCGCTTTGGCCGAGATCAAACGGGCGACCTTTGCCTCCAAACTCGAGACCCTGACCCAGAGCGCGATGACAATAATGGGGAAGGCCATGACCAACGCGAAGGCGACAAGAGCAAGGGCTTCCATACGTACGAGCGTGTCGCACCCCGCCCCGCTTTCAACGCTTTCCTTTAACCTTTCTGGCACACGAGCGCCGATTGCGACCTTGAATAGACCTCTCGTAGAGATAGTCGTACTCCATGCCCCGCCCCTCCGCCCTTACCTGGTTCGGCTTGCTCCTGGCCACCGCCTGTTTCGCCGCCGGCCCCATTCCCGAAGACAAAAAGTCGCCAGTCCGCGACGAGGAATGGATGAACACCCGCATGGGCCGCGATGCGATGCTGCATAGCAGCCAACAACTCGACGTGGAAGGCAAACTCGTGGACATCCCTGGCCGCCTCCTCGCCGTGGAAATCGCCTTAGGGGGGAAGGTAGTGCTCGTGAAGACAACGACGGTCCTCGCGAGTTTCGAAGCAACAACACTCAAGCTGATCCAGAAGGCCGACTACCCCATCGTCAAAGGCGGTGGCTCCATGCACGGCCTAGCCGTGGCCAAGGACGGCAAGTCGGTCCTCGTCTCGGGCGGCAAAACCCACCTTTACCGCGCGATACTTGCCGATGACGGCTCGTTTAAGTTTGGCGATTCGATCGATGTCTCGGGCGGAGCTAAGAACGTCAACCCGCTCGGGCTGGCCTTCTCCGCGGACGGAAAGTTCGCCTACGTTGCACTGTCCGTCGATAATTCACTCGCCATCATCGACCTCACCTCCGGAAAAATCACCGGCAAGGTTAGCTTAGGCATCGCACCTTACGGCGTAGCCCTGTCGCCGGACGGTAAGACCGCCTACGTCTCCAACTTCGGGGGCCGACCTCCCGGCGCCAATGACTCCAGCGAAACGTCCGCGGGCAGCCTCGTCGCCGTCGACGTTCGCTCCGTCGCCCTCAACGGTACGCTCAGTATTGTGGAACTGACAGGTAAGCCGCGCGAAGTCGCACAAATCAACGTGGGCCTGCACCCCAGCGAGATCCTCCTCAACGCCGACGGCTCCAAACTCTATATCGCCAACGTGGGCGGCGACAGCGTCAGCGTTGTCGAGACGGCCACCCGTAAGATTACCGCGACAATCTCCACGAAGCCTGACCCGGCTTTGCCTTGGGGCACGCTGACCGACGGCCTTGCCCTCTCCGCGGACGGCAAAACTCTCTACACCGCCAATGCCGGCGTGAATGCCATCGGCTGCATCGACCTGACCCAGCCCACCTTCCACCAGCATAGGTTACGCTAGTTCCTGAAATGCTTGATGCTGTACCAGATCCACCATTACCACCACCTGTGTTATTACTTAAACCTTTAGAACCAGTAGA
>CAITUF010000340.1 GCA_903895475.1 uncultured Opitutia bacterium
CGGCGCACACCAACGCTGGAATGCGGGCGCCGCTTGGTTAGCGTGCGAGCTCGCCACGCGCCTGCCGTTTGATGCGCAGGTAGCGGCGGCGGCTTTACAGAATATCACTTGGGCGGGACGGTGGCAGCGCCTGACGCTGAATGACGGGCGTACTTTGATTATCGACGGTTCGCATAACGAAGAAGGCATCCGCACGATTGAACCCCTACTCGCGGCGTTGGATCGTCCAACCATTGTCGTGGGCGCCTTGGGCGTAGACCGAGCGCGGCCCCTCGTGGTTGCGGCCGCTCGGCACGCCGCGCGGCTGGTGTTAGTGCAGCCGGACAACGAACGGGCTTGTTCCGTCGAGGAACTCGCCGCGCTCGTGCCGGCGGATTTTCGCGGCGAAGTCGTCCGCACCACCGTAGCGGAGCTTTTCCCCTCCGCGGCGACTTGCGCGACCCAAGGGGCGACGGTCGTCGTCCTGGGTTCACTTTATTTAGTGGGAGAAGTCTTGGCGCGGTTTCAAGGGCTCGCTGTGCCGACGTCCGCATGGCAGGATCGCCTGCCGCTTAAGCCATGAGTGGTGAAGATGCTGCGGTCCCGAGTCGTCCCGCCCCTAAGGTCAATCCCGCGGAACTGCCGCAGTGGCTCATCGAGGAGGACGACGATTTCTTCGTCTTCGACAAGCCTGGTTGGCTCGTGTGCCATCCCTCGAAGGATGGGCCTTGGTCCTCACTGGTGGGTGCGGTGCGCGAGTGGAAAGGCTTAACGACCCTGCATTTGGTCAGTCGCCTCGACCGCGAGACCAGTGGCATCATCCTCATCGCGAAGCACGCGGCGGCCGCCTCGCTTTCGCAGACTGCGATGGAGCGTCGCTGGGTCTCGAAAACTTACTACGCCATTCTCAAAGGCGAGCTTCGGGAGCCCGTGCAGGTGGATCAATCGCTGGGCCCCGATGAAACCAGTAAGGTCGTGGTAAAAACCGCGGTCCGCGTCGGACCCGGCACCTCACCGGCGGCGACGTTCTTCGAGCCTGCCCTCGTGCGAAGTGGCTACACCTTGGCTCGCGTGAGTCCGCACACGGGACGGAAGCACCAGATCCGCGCACATGCCCTCTGGCTCGGCCACCCAGTCATCGGTGATAAACTCTACGGCGGCGACGACTCACTCTACTTAGAGTTCGTCGAGCAGGGGTGGACGGAGCGTTTAGGGCAAAGCCTCGAGATGGAACGGCAGGCCCTACATGCCACGCGCCTTGATTTTCGCGCCCCGCTGTTTCAGCGCATCTTCCGCGCGCCCTTGGCTCCGGACATGCGGGCATTCGTGCTTAGCAAGATGGGCGTCGCCGAGTCCGAGCTAGACGCAATCCTGGCGGTTTAGCCGTGGGCGAGGGCGGCGGCGTTGACGGACGTGGCTCCGGCCGCGCGCAGGACCGCGGCGCAAGCATGGAGCGTGGCGCCGGTCGTGAGGACGTCGTCGATGATGACGTAACGTCGGCTGGGGTCGATAGCCTGGCCGCGCTTGAGGCGGAAAGCTTTGGCGACGTTGCGCAGCCGTTTGGTACGGTCCAAGCGGGTTTGCGATTCCGTGGCGGTATGTTTCTCGAGGAGTGGTGCGACGGTGCAGCCAGGAATGTGGCGGGCGAGGCCCGCTACGATACGCTCGCTCTGGTTGTAGCCACGGGCCCACGCTTTCTCCGCATGGAGCGGAACGGGCACGAGGATGGACCCAGCGAGGTGACGGCGGAACGGCTCATCGGTGGCGGCGGCTGCCACCAAGTCATCGGCCAAGTAGGGCGCCCGCTCGTATTTGATGCGGTGGAGGATGTGTCGGACCGGCCCTTGGGCCCGGAAGGCACAAATCGCTCGGTCAAAGGCGGGGTGTAGTTCAGCGCAATGTGGGCAGCTCCGATCGCCTTCTAGCCAGCCGTCAAAGGGGTGGCCACAGGTCAGGCAGCGCGGGTCGGTGATACGCGGAAGGGCGGCGAGTCCCTCGATGGAGAGGTGCCTGAAAGGCCCTTGGTCCAGCGGCAACTGCGTGACCGCGCAGTCGCGGGGGAAGATCAGGTCGAGGAGGCCCCGGTCGAGGGCATCAAGCATCCCCATCAGCTTCCTCCCTTAACCAAGCCGCCTTGCGGCGAGCGCCCCAAGCGAACCCGCCGGGTCCATGAGTGGCAGCGACCCGGTGACAAGGGATGAGTTGGGCGAGGGGGTTTGCCCCGAGTGCTTGGCCGACGGCTTGGGCCGACCGGCAACCGATGCGCTGGGCGAGTGCGCCGTAGGTGAGGCTGGAGCCAGCAGGGATGGCCTGACAGGCTTGCCAGACTCGGTGCTGGAACGTGGTGCCGACGGCCAAGGTTGCGCGGACCTTAGGGACCTTCCCGGATTTTACGACTAGTCCCCAATGTGTGAGACGGGCCGCCAGGACGGCGAGCGGCTGGGGCAGGCGGAGGATAAGTTCGCCCGCGCTCGTGACTGCGACGGACATTTCCCCTGCGCGCCCCAGGAGGACTAGGCGGCCGCGGATTTCGGCGGGGGTGACCCAGGTGGGTGTCATTCGCAGAAAATGCA
>CAITUF010000341.1 GCA_903895475.1 uncultured Opitutia bacterium
ATTGCGCTTCAGAACGTTTTTTCGACTCACGGAATAAATGCAACACTCGATATGACGGATGCGCATTTCTACGATGAGTTTAACGAACGCTTTATTGTTGCGCAAAAGGACGAGCGTCTTTGGCTCATCCCCACCGCCGAAGTGCCGCTGACCAATCTCGTGCGCGAATCCATCCTCGACGAAATGCCGGGGTTAGGGCCCAAGCGTCGCGACGCCCTGCTGGCCGCCTTCGGTAGCATTCAAAAGCTGCGTAAAGCGACCGCCGAGGAAATGGCCGAAGTCAGCGGCGTCAGCGTGAAGCTAGCGGCCGACATCGTCGAATTTCTCGCGAAGCGCGTTTAAGAAGCCGCCACGACCGGCCGCGCGGAGCCAAGAGACTTCGCGACGAGATCTGCGATGCGTTCAGCGCCGCGGGCGTCGCCGAGTCCGTCGACGCTGCGCTTCCATTCCTTCCACACGGCCCAATCATTGGCGAATGCGGCGGCCACAATCGCCCGAGCGGCGGACGGGGTAAGTCCATAAGCACCGGCGCCGTGCTCGGTGATGAGGCGACCGTTGCCGGCTTCCTGTCCTGGGATGACCTGCGTGATCACCATCGGGACACCAGCCGCCACGCATTCGTGGGTGGTGGCTCCGCCCGCCTTCGAAATCACTAAGTGACTCGAAAGCATGAGGTCCGGAATGCGGTCCGTCCAACCAAGCACTTCGGCCCGACCAGCGACGGCTTGCTCGACGGCCGCTTTGAAATCGGCGTCCTTACCAACCGTCACGACGAGCTCCAATCCAAGGGTTGAAAGTGCGGCGGCGAGTTCGACGGCATCACGCTTACCTGGGTTAAGCATTAGCAAGACACGTGGGCGCGCTTCGCCGGCCGCTGCTGAGGAGCGTGGGGCCAAACGAGCGGCCACGGGAAACCCAAACGGCAAGACCTTGGCCGCGGGCACGCCTTGGCGAATCATGACGTCGGCGGTGGCCTGGTTCGGCGTGATGTACCAATCCGAATGGGCCCGATGCCAGGCGCGGTTCACGGAAATCGAATCGGTGACCACGGTGATTAAGCGCGGACGGGCTGGGTCAGCGACGCTCCACCGACGGGCCATCATGTAATTATACAGCGGGTAGGCCGAAATGACCACGGGTGGCTGCTGCACATCGAGTAGGCGATTCAACTCGCGTTCGACCGGACGGAGAAACGGCAGTGAGGCGCGCACGAGCGGTAGGCGGTCAAGGGCACCATAGAGGCAGCCCCAGAGGCGCGGGTAACGATTGGCCACGCGGATATAACTGTCGCGCTGCGAGCGGGCCTTTTCCGCTCCATAGGCGTCCAAGAAGAGGTCGTGTAGTTTGCCAGAGAAAGCCCCGGAAGGATGCCGACCCAAGGCCTCGACGATTGCACGGGCAGCCGCGTTATGGCCTTCGCCAAACCCCGCGGACAGGACCGGAACTTCGATCATTAGGCTACGGCCGGCACGCGGCTCGCTTCGGGATAGGCACCAGCTTCATAGGCTGCGCGCTGGGCGGCAATCAAAGTACGCAATTCCGCGCGGTCCACGACGCGGAGGCGACCATCGGCTTCTTCGACGATGGCAGTCAAGGACTCGACCCAATCGCCGGAGTTTAGGTAACGCATCTCGCCGATCATCCGGTCTTCGGCCTTGTGGATGTGACCGCACATCACGCCATCGCAACCGCGCCGACGGGCCAAGGCCTGCAGGTGGTCTTCGAAACTCGAGATAAAACTGACCGCCGACTTCACGCGACCCTTGATCGCCTGCGAGAGGGAGAAGTACTCCTTGCCGCGCCAGGCGCGCCAGCGGTTATAGAAGCGGTTAAGGTCAAGCAAGAGCTGGTAGCTGATGTCCCCGATGACGGCTAACCAGCGCATCTTCGCCATGACCGTGTCGAAGGCGTCGCCATGGATGCAGAGGAAACGCTTTCCATCGGCGGTCTCATGCAGGTGCTCTTCGGCGAGTTCGATGCGATCGAGGCTCAGCGGAATCAAGCGGCGAATAAAGTCGTCGTGGTTACCGCGCAGGTAGACGACGCGCGTCCCATCCTTTTCCGCCATCTTAAGAATGCGACGGACGACGGCGGTGTGCGCCGGGCCCCAGTGATTCTTGCGCTGCAAGGACCAGAGATCGACGATGTCACCATTGAGAATGAGCTTGTCGCAACGGATACCGCGGAGCACCTCGAGTAACTCGCGGGCTTGGGCGTCCTTGGTGCCGAGGTGGAGATCCGACAACACGAGGGTGCGGAAATGGACCTTGGCGCTCAACGGACGTAGTGTGTCTTCCATGGAAACGAATCATGCCAGCGTTGGGTGACGAAACCGTGGCGAAACCGTAGGTATCCGGTGACGATTATGACTATTAACACCAAAACCACAGACTTACCCCCAAAATCTCGTCACACAATCGTAACACTTGCAACATACTGATGTTACGGATGTTACAGATATGTTACGAACAGGTGTTGCCCTTCCGTTTTCGGGAGGGTTTGAAGGGCATACCCCACACACCTATGAAAGACTTCCTCAAGAAGGTCCTCGGTAAGGATGAAAAGTTCTACGAACTCCTCGAAGCGAGCGCCGTTGAAGCGCAAAAAAGTGCTAAATCGCTTTCCAAACTCTACGCGCAGGTCGGCAAGCCTGACTTCGAACAGTGCTTCACCGAGCTGGTCGTCGCCCGCCGCGTGGACAAGCGCATCGGCCTCTCGATCACCCAGGAACTCTGTAAGACCTTCGTGACTCCGCTCGAGCGCGAAGACATCGAGGCCCTCGCCAACGCTCTCTATAAAATCCCGAAGACCTGCGAGAAGATTGGTGAACGCCTCGCCATCTGCCCTTTACAGTTTTCGACTGATATCGTCGACAAGCAGGTCCGCATGCTCGAGCAGGCCACTGAAGTTACCGCCCGCCTCGTCGGCCGCCTCCGTAAGCTCTCCAACGTCGAAGAGATTCAGGACGACTACGAGACCCTCCAGACCATCGAAGGGGACGCCGACCGCCTCATGGTGGGCCTCCTCCGCGACCTCTACCAGGGCAACGTCGACGCCAAGGAAGTCGTCGTGCTCAAGGACATCTACGAGCTCCTTGAGCGCGCGATCGACCATTGCCGCGATGCCGGTAAGGTCGTGTTCCAGATTGCTCTCAAGTACGCCTAAGCCGCTGCCCTAGCCGCTCATGGATCCATTCCTGTTGATGGTGTTGGTCATCGTGGTGGCCGTGGTGTTTGAATACATCAACGGCTTCCACGATGCGGCTAACGCTATCGCTACCGTCGTCTCAACCCGCGTCCTGACGCCCCGCCAAGCCATCATGCTGGCGGCGGTCACCAACCTCTTCGGGGCCTTCTGGGGCACTGCGGTAGCGAAGACCATCTACTCCGGCTACATCGATATGGCCGGCGGGCATATCGCCATCGAAGGCATGCAGCTGGCCATCGCTTGCGGCCTCATGGGTGGGATTGTCTGGAACCTCATCACCTGGTGGTTTGGGATTCCTTCCAGTTCATCCCATGCGCTCATCGGCGGCCTCTGCGGCGGCGTCCTCGGGCTGACCCACCTGAACTGGCATAGCCTTATCTGGTCGAGCACCGACGCAGCTGGCAAGACCGTCGGACTCTGGCCCAAACTCATCAAACCGATGGTGATATCGCCGTTCATTGGCTTCACGCTCGGCGTGATTTTCATGATGCTCCTGACGATGGTCATCGTCCGCCTGACGATTCGACCCAGCATCGTCAGCAAGGTCTTCGGCAAACTTCAACTAGTCTCCGCTGGCCTGATGGGCTTCTCCCACGGCTCTAACGATGCCCAGAAGACCGTCGGCATCATCACGTTTGCACTCATTGTCGGAGTCGGCGCGGGCGCCTTTGATCCCGCCCATGCCCCCGCTTGGGCGCAATGGCTCAAACCCACCATCAACGCCAAGGGCGGGGTCGACCAAGTACCCATCTGGATTATCGTGCTCTGCGCGGTGACCATGGCGGCTGGCACCGCCGCCGGTGGGTGGCGCATCATCCGTACGATGGGGCACAAGATGGTCAAACTGCAGCCGGTCCACGGCTTCGCCGCCGAAACCGCCGCGGCCATCACCATCACGGGCGCCTCCGAACTGGGTATTCCGCTTTCGACGACGCACGTCATCTCAACCTCCATCCTCGGCGTCGGCGCCACCAAGCGCCTCGATGCGGTGAAGTGGGGTCTGGTGAGCCGTATCGTCTGGGCCTGGGTCCTGACGATCCCGATTACGCTCACGCTCGGCTACTTATTCTACCGTGCCTGCGTGCTGTTCGGCTGGGCGAAGTAACGCTTAGCGCGGAGCGACCAACTGAAACCGCTTACTCGGCGCTTCCGCATACTGCGCGAGTAGCTCTTCATAAGCGGTCGCACCGGTCGCATGGGCGGCCCGACGGAGGACGGGCATGATTTCATCGGGGTTACTGCCATGAATCTGTTGGCCCGGCCAAGGCTTCGGCTGCTTGCCCAGATAGGGGACGAGATAATCCAAGGCGACCCGCAGCGAGCGCCCGTCCTTCGATCGATACGCCCACAGATTGACGCCCGCGTGCTGGCCGAGCAAGGCGAGGTCGGCCAAGGCACGCAGGTTGAAGCACGAGTAGCTAAAGGAAGCCGTCCGGCTCAGTTCCAAGGGCTGCCGTCCATCCGGCTCAATCTGGACTTCGATTCGCTTCACACCGGCTTGCTCTAAAAAACCCTTGGCTTCTTCGGTCCGCTTAAGCACGAGGGCCCAATGTACGGCCTGCACATCATACCAAGTGCCGTGGTTATTCTTCGCGGCGCGTTCGTCCTGGCCGTTCTTACTGCGTAAAAGCCATTCGAAATACTGGTCACCCCAGCGCTCCACCGCGGTCTGGTCGTCCTTCGTCCACGCTTTCGAACCAAGCAGCAGAATGGCTGCGTCGGCCGATACCGCCAACCCACGGGCTTCGATAATGCCCGTCCCGCGTCCGTCGTTCACGCCGAGCACGGCTTGGGCGAACTTAAGATTCGGATTCATCCGGGTCGCGGGCGCGAGAAACCAAACGCGCAGATGCTGGGCAGCGTGCGCGGCATATTTCTCCTCCCCCGTGAAGTAGTAAGCGAGCGCAAGCGCCTCCACGGTCGCTGCCAAGGCACGAACTCGCAGGGTATCATTGGCGGCGAGTTCACGGGACTCCGGGTTCACTTCGCCGTCCTTCCGCAGATACGGTATGCCTTTGGGCTTGGCGGGATCCGGCCAGAAATACGGCGCCAAGCTCATGTAATCATGTGCATCGCCGCTGGGCGGGAGCTTCTGCTTTTCCGTCACCGAGGCGGGGGCGACCAAGAGCGCTTTCTCCGCGTCCTGCTTGAGTTTTTTCAAGGCGCCGACGAGCACCGGGTCACCGGCGGCGATGGCTTGCTTGGCTTTTTCTAAGGCACCAGGTTCAGCCCCGAAATAAGGACGTTCCGCCCGACCCCACGTCGGCAAAACTAAGAATAAGAGGAGGAGCGCAAAGGGCTTCATGGCGAAATTAACGCGGCCGGACGCCGACCCGTTCCGCCCAGGCGTTCCATAGCGCCGCGAGTTCAGCGGTCTTAGCTGGCTGGCTCGCCGCAAGGTCGTGTTCCTCCGAGGGGTCCTGGGAGAGGTCAAACAACTGCCACTGCACAGGCGCGGCCTGGCGCTTGCCCCAGACGATTTTCCACTGGCCGAGGCGATAGCCACGGGCGCCTTCATGGGCCGTGGGGATGCCCCGTTCCGGCCACGCGAGGCCGCGCATCAACGGAACAAGGGAGACACCGGACAGCGGCTTAAGCTTCACGCCCGCAATCTCCGCCGGACGCACTGCACCCGTGGCTTCGGCAATGGTCGGGAAGAAGTCCATGACGTGCGCCGGGGGCCGGACCCACTCGCTCCGGGCGGGCCACGCCGCCGGCCAATGCGCAATGAGCGGCGAAGTGATGCCGCCTTCGTTGCAGAAGTGTTTATACATCGCGAGGGGCGTATTACCGAGATTTGCCCAGCCCGAGCCATAGGACGAGAACGAGCCCGCCTGGCCCATCTGCGCCAGCTGTTCGCCCGCATGCAGAGTCGTCTTCCCCGTGCGCGAAGCCCCATCAAAACCAAAGGGGCCCCACTCGTAGCAGGCACCGTTATCGCTGGTGAAAAGGATGAGCGTGTTGGCCAGCTCGCCGCTGGCTTCGAGGTCGGTGAGGATGCGACCGATGCCGCGATCGACGTGCTCCACCATCGCGGCGAAGGTAGCCATCCGGCGCGCGAGGTCTTCGCGGCGATCGACGGGCAGGCTTTCCCAAGCCGGGTTTAGTTGTCCCGGATAACCGTTCGCAATGTCCTCGCGGTCCACGGGCACGCGAGCCCGCGGCGGCAAGGTCGCAGTCGCTGGGACGAGGCCGAGTTTCTTCATTCGCTCCAAGCGTTCCGTGCGCAGAACGTCCCAGCCACGACGATAAGTCGCCATGTTCCGGTCGATCGAGGCTTGCGGAGCCTGCAGCGGGAAGTGCGGCGACGAATGCGCCAAGTAAAGAAACCATGGCTTGGCTTTATCAGACCGAGCCTGCCGTAGGAATTCGCAGGCGTAATCAGTGAAGACGTCGGTGGCGTAGAAACGGCCGGTCTCGTAGTTGAGCTCGGGCTTTACGGTCGCGGGCAGACGCACGTATTTGGCCGCGTTCCACTGGCCTTCCGAATGCGCGCCAAAATCCTTATAGCCAAAATAATGCTGGAAGCCGCGCTCCATCGGGCCGGGTGAGCCCATGTGCCACTTACCGACCATCCAAGTACTGTAGCCCCGCGCAGCGAGGAGCTCGGGCAAGGTCTGATTGCTGGCAAGGAGGTGTCCCGTATAGGCCTCGCCGGCATTCGGCGTTGGCTTAGAGCGGACGAAATCACCAATGCCCGCCTCGTGC